>JAFZFO010000038.1 GCA_017555845.1 Bacteroidaceae bacterium
CACCATTGCATCACTTGGAGCGAAGCAGGTAACAATGGACTCTTCGGCAATGTACCTGGTGCATAAATGCTCCGCAGAGTTCTTCAAGTGGGATAACCTCAATGCCGATGACCTCGACACACTCATTGCACAGTGCAAGCAAATGAAGAACGACCTTGACAAACTCGACGGCAACATTGCATCAATGTATGCCGGCAAGTGCAAGAAAAGCAAGGATGAACTTCTTGGCCTTATGAAGGTCGGCGGTTGGCTTACCGCACAGGAGGCAAAGGATTGGGGCTTTATCGACGAGATTACCAATTTCGGTGAAGCAGCTCCCGTGCTTACCGATGCCGTTGCAAGTGCTATGGCCGATGCCGGTATTCCTATTCCCAACATCGCAGTCCCTGACTCTAACAACTCCTTCCTTGCCTTCCTCAAAAGTCTGTTCCGCAACAACAGCAATACTCCCAACATTACTAAACCCGAAAACAAGATGAAGATTACAGCAACACACCTATGCGATGCACTCGCCATTGAGAGCATCGAGGCGGAGGATAACAAAGTTACCCTCACCGCAGAGCAGGTAAAATCCATTGACACAAAGCTGGCCGACCTGCAAGCAGAAATTGAAACTCTCAAGCAGAAGCCCGGAGACACCACGACAACGGTAGTCGATGACAAAGGCAAGGCAGAGAGAAACGAAGCAGAGGATTTTGCCGACACAGTGAACGAGGCAACCAAACTTTTCAACTCAATCTAAACAACCAAGAAAAACTATACTATTATGCCAGGAAAACTGATTTTTACATTGGAGGACTACCAAAAGGCAGCAATCCAATACCACAAGCAGCTCCTTATGCTCCCGATTATCGGTATCAAGGACACCTTGCAGTTTATGACACCTCGCCCCGGTATTCGTTACAAGGAGAATGTGGGCGACATCAACGCAAAGGCACAGTTCGCGCCTTACAAGCCTACACGCCGCACAAATGTGGACTTGACTCTGAACTTCCGCACGCTGGAGACATTCTTCGGCAATGTGGCAGCTGACTTCGAGCCTAACAGCGCAATATCCACTCTTCTTGGTACAGGTGCAACAAAGGGCGACGGACAGATGAAGACACCAACAGCATTGCACGTTCTCGCACAGGTGGCAAAGAGCCTTTCCGAACACCTCAACGATGCCATTTGGGGTGCAAAGCGCAATGCTAACGGTGATACTACAATGGACCTCTTCGACGGCTTCGACACTATCACCGAAAAGGAGATAGCATCGGGTGCCATTGCAAAGGAAGAGGGCAATTATATGAAGCTCACCGAGGATATCACAAAGGCAAATGCCGTTGATATCGCAAAGGAAATCCTTTTCTCGCTTGACCCACGCCTTCGCAAGGAAGAGTGCTACCTCTTCTGTTCGCAGGACTTTGCGGACAAGTACAACGAGGCATACCAAATGTCGCACGGTGGCATCATCTACAACAAGGAGTACGGACAGGTTTCTGTAGAGGGTTCGGACGGCAAACTGAAGCTCGTTCCGCTTTACAACAAAGCAGACTCCAAGTTCCTGCACATCTGCCCAAAGGCAAATATGCTTGTAGGTTTCGACCAGATGGGCGATATCGAAAGCATTCTTGTCAAGGAGTACGCTCCATTCGTACTTACCTACATTGCCACAATGTTCTTCGGTGTGCAGTTCGAGAGCATAGACAAACGCCGTTTCAAGGCCATTGAGCTTAATTCGGCACAGTAACAACCACTAATACCTAAAAATTATGGCAGTTTGCAATAACATACAGGCATCGCTGGCGTGGTGTCAGGGCACACCCGAATTGCCCGGCATACGCCGTCGTGCTTACTACACATCGAAAGGCAATATCGTGAAGTGGCCGAAATTACAGCACTATACCAATGGTCGCCTTGTGTCGGCAATCCTCAACGGTAGCTTTGAGCTGTTGGCGGAACAGAAATGGAAGTACATTGACATTCTCCCCGACAAATCCCAGCTCACAAGCGACCCGCAGGGTGAAGTTCCCTCGCAGACACAGCTCAACAAACTTACGCTTGTTCACCCGGCCGTCGGTGAAGAGGCATCGGCAGCAGCAGCCTACATCAACAATAATGATATTGTTTTTGTAGTGCAGGATATGAAAGGTAATTGGCGTGTTGTCGGTAGCGAGAAGTGGCCCACGAAAGCCACCGTAGCACAGGACTTGGGGCAAGGGGCAACAGGCACTACCTCTACCACCATTACCGCAGAGGCTACCGATGAATGCCCGGCACCTTTCTACAAAGGTACACTCGAAACAGAGGACGGAAGCATCGTTTGCGACATCACCGATGATGAGAACATCATTGACGGCTGATGATATGTGCACCGGGGACACCATAAATGATATAGGTGCTATCCTTGAAAGTATCGAGGTTGCACCTGTTGAAGTGGGTGTACTCGGTGCACCTGCTTCGCAGGAGGGCAAGGATATCTTTGCCGAACAACAGCGTAAAGGTTGGGATAAGTCGGTAGAGGCAAGGTGCGACTTTACAAGAAAAGTGCGCCTTACCCGTCGTGGCGGTGTATTCTTCATATCGCTTTGGCAGAAGTCTATTTTCGGGCGTACACTCACCGAAATAAAGGCTGATGACAGTATGGTGCAGTTCTTCGCGGACAACACAGCCGAACTCATACGGCAGATAGTCGGTGATTACCTCTCCATTGGCAGCTGGGCAATATGTACAGCCCCCAAGAGAAGACACCTTACGAAGAACTTTGCCACACGCATAAGCGAGGAGATAGCCCGGCAGTTGGGCATACCGTTCTATGAAGATGTTGCCTTCTGCAAGAACAAACAGCGTATCAATGCTGAATACACCCTTAACATACTTCCCCAGGAGCCGAATATCATAGTCTTTGATGATTTTGTTACTACAGGCTCAACGCTTGGGAGTATGTACCGCCTTTTGTCGCAGTACGATAAGAACATTCTATTTTTCACAGGAATAAACAACAAGCTATGACTATTGACCACGATTTTACCGAGAAGATACAGCAGTGGCTGGAGACAGCGCACGAAGAGCGCGATTATGAGCAAGGTGCATTGTATCTGCTGAAGCTCAACGGCAATCAGATAATGTACCGCAACTTGATGTCTAACCCACGAGGAAAAGCCGAGTTTATCGAATACCACCTTCGCAAACATTATGGTTTCCGCGTAAAGGAATTGACACACGCACAGGTTACTCAAATGCAGAAGCAGGTTGAGCAGATAGAGAAAAAACACCTCTCTTTCGCAGAGGATAATCCTGCAAAGGAGTTCAAGCAGGGCAAGCGTGCGGACCACGATACACTGCCGGAAGAGATACAGGCATTGTATGTGGAAAATCTTTCACTTCTACAGCGTATGCGTGAGGTACACTTGCGTTTGCGTACACTCTCTACCGCTGATGCTCCTTGCCCGGACTCCGAGCGTTACCCATTCCTCAAAGAGCTTATCGAATTGGATAAGAAGATGCACGCAAATTGGGAGCAGTACGACCATTATGTTGCCGAGAGTACCGAAGAGCCTGTAAAAGTTGAAGAGAAACCGGCACGCAAAACCCGTAAGAAGAAATGAAGCGTAATACTTCAATAGACCAAGTTCTGAAGCCATTGGGAGATAAGCCATACCAAGCCTACCTCTCCAATGTGCTGCAAGTGGCCGATGTTTTGGAGTGGGTGCTTGAGCAGGTGGGAACGGCCGAGGTATGGCAAACATCGTTTTCCATTTCAGAGGAGTTCCTGCGCCGTCTGTTCTTCATCGAGAAGAGCGGACGGGTGAAAAGATTTAACCTTGTGCTCGACCACAAGGCGACAAACAAGACACTCAAATTATGGGCTTTCATTACACAGGTAATTCAGCGCACATACCTTGCCGACAATCACAGCAAGATACTCCTTGTCCGTTCCGATGCTGGCGACACAGTTACAGTTGTTACCTCGCAGAACTTGACTCGTGGTAATCGTTCCGAGTCTGCTTTCATCACCACAGACAAGGAAATCTTTGCCACACTCCACGCACAGGTAGAGGACTTGATAACTAACCACAGCGTACCGTTGAATGACCTCTTTGCCAATAAAATTGTAGAAGAATGATTTATACTGAAGAGCAATTATCGCAGATTGAAAAGTTTGCTTCCATATACCTCAAAATTTCGGATATGGCGGTAATCCTTGACTTGCCGGCCGAGCAGCTACGCGAGGACATCGCACGAAAGGAAAGCGAAGTCAGCAAGAGGTACTACCGAGGCAAGGCAAGCAGCAAAGTGAAGCTCTTGCATCAGGAAATGCTACTCGCACAGGTGGGTAGCCCTCTTGCCATTGAAAACACCCACAAGAATTTACTTGATATGGAGGACGACGAATAGCGAAGCGTAGCGAGCTATCGCCGACTATCACAGCATTAGTCAGCCCGACAGGATAAAAGTCTGTCGTGGCTGGGGTGCGGATAGTGATAGGAGGCAATAATGCGTGCCGGTCTATTACTAATACTTTTCACTTTTCCGCTTCTATATGCCATTTCCAGCAGTCATAGACATAGCCCGAACCGACCTTTTCACCGCTGAAGAGGAGTTGCGACAGCGTTTCCCCGATGTTGTCGTAAATCGCCTTTTGCGTGTACGCGACCTCTACAACTGGTGCATTGCCAATCCCGATGCAAAGGATCGTCAGTTTGTCGAGGTCGCTATGGATAGGTACAGCATATCAAAGCCGTTGGCATATTCGGACCTATCCGTCATAAAGGCGATGTTACCGCACCTTGCACAGGCAAGCCGTGATTTCCACCGTTGGAGATACAACGAAATGATTTTGGAGACATACCAGATGGCGAAGAAACGCAAGGACACAAAGACAATGGAGAAAGCAGCTTCAAGCTATGCGAAGTTCAACCGCATTGACCTTGAAGACGAACAGGCCGTGCCGTATGACCTTATCGTTGTTCAGCCGTTTACAGCCACCGATGACCCCTCTGTTCTTGGTATCAAGCCTATACCGAACATTCAGGAGAAGATACAGAAGATGATTGCAAAGTAC
Organism: Bacteroidaceae bacterium; assembly: GCA_017555845.1. Classification (GTDB taxonomy): domain Bacteria; phylum Bacteroidota; class Bacteroidia; order Bacteroidales; family Bacteroidaceae; genus HGM04593. Next base: position 5,048 of record JAFZFO010000038.1, read on the forward strand.
CGTGCCGAGACAATCGACATTGAAGATGTGGAGTACGAAGAGGCCGACCTTGAAGAGGAAACGTTGTTTAACGATGATTGAGAAAGAAATAATCAAAATCATTTTGTTATGTAGTACAAACATATTACTTTTGCATAAGTATTAACCAAATAGAGAAAATTATGGCAAGACCAATTGGAGAAACACCCGTTCTGTACGGAGAAGATGCCGTTCGTTTTCTCAATGAAATGGAAAACGTTAAACCGGCTTCAAACGAAGAGAAAGATCGTGTTCGTAAAGCGTATGAAATGCTGAAGAAGATAGCGACTTTCAAAATGTGATAATAATGCTATGCGTTTAGTAACATTAGACGAAATTAGTACAAAAGAGCCGTTCGATTGTGGAGATTCCGATTTGAACGGTTTTTTTATTGATGATGCAGCAAACTATCAAGGACAGATGCTTGCAAAAACATATGTTCTTATTGAGGACGACGGCAAGATTATTGCATATTTTAGTTTGCTGAATGATAAGATTTCACAGACAACAATAGAAAAGAACCTTTGGCGTAAGGTGAAAGGCAAGTTTCCTCATGACAAACATATGGGAAGTTACCCAGCTGTTAAGATAGGTCGTCTCGCTGTTTCACTTGAACATAGAGGAAAACAACTTGGGACAGGTCTGATATCAGCTGTAAAACAGATACTTGTAAATGACGAGTCTGTTTCTGCTTGTCGTTTCCTAACTGTTGATGCATATAAAGATGCATTGCCATTTTATGAGAAAAACGGCTTCAAATTTTTAGTAAACAACATAGAAGATTGCGAATATACAGTTCCTATGTATTATGATTTGATGCAATTGAGATAAAGGAATATTCCTTCCTGACAGTGCCCGTATAGGCTTAGTCGCTATATCTGCACTATAAAAAGGATGTAGGGAGTTCCGGTGCACACGGAACTCCTTTTTTACACATACCGTGTAATTCTCAGCCGTAGTCGCAGTGTCTTGCACGTTAAACAGTACAGTATCAAGCCCAATCCTTAGTCGATTGGGCTTGAGTCATTTTATATGCTTGTCTTTTTTTCTCGGTAAGTCGCATGCGAAATTTGCAGTGTACCTTCATTATACACTGCAAAATGTCGAAGCCAAACAAGCAAATATACTTTAACGAACCGCAACGCCTTACCCAGCTTATCGGTGCAAATATCTCCGTGATTGTTGCAGGGCGAAGAACAGGAAAGACGGACAGTATTGCTGCTCCTTTCGTTCTCCGCAATATGCAACGTATGCCGGGCAGTACGGGTGGCATTGTTGTACCCACCTTCAAGCACGGCCTTACCAACACTTTGCCGGGGCTTTTTGCCGCGTGGAAGCGTTGGGGATATATTCAAGGAGTGCATTATGTTGTCGGTCGCAAGCCCCCGAAATCCTTTGCAAAGCCGATTATCGAGCCAAGCGATTACGAACACGTAATATCGTTCTATAATGGCTCTGTAGCTGTCATCATATCACAGGACAGGCCCGGCTCTTCCAACTCGCTTACGCTTTCGTGGTTGCTTATCGACGAGGCAAAATTCATTGATTATGAAAAGTTGAAAGATGAAACATTCCCTGCCAATGGCGGTATAAAGTCCTATTTCGGAAAACACTCCTTCAATCACTCGATAATGATTTTGAGTGATATGCCACAGACACAAAAAGGCTCTTGGTTCCTGCACTACAAGGATAAGATGGACGAAGAGCTGATAGATACAATCAAGGCCACCATATACGAGATATGGAAGACAAAGGAGCGTGTGCGTAGGCTGAAAAGCGAGGGAAAGGCTGTGCCGAAATACCTCAAACGATACCTCCGCACTCTCGATACGAACCTCAACAAGATGCGTTCTGTTGCTGTCTATTACAAAGAGTACAGCAGCATCGAGAACTTGCAGCTGCTCGGCGAGAACTACATTAAGCAGATGAAGCGCGACCTTACGCCAAAAACATTCCAAACCTCTATCCTTTGTCAGAGGATCGGAATAGCGAAGGACGGCTTCTACTCCTCAATGCGTGAGGGGCATAAGTACAATGCCAGCGATTTTGAATACCTCGACAGCCTCGGTTATGACTTTGCTCCCGAAGCAATGGACTGCCGTGCCGACAAGGACATCAACCCCCTTGCACCTATCTGCATTGGTATGGACTACAATGCAAACATAAATTGGATTGTTGCAGGACAGCCCGAAGGTCGTAGGCTCAACATCATAAAATCCTTTTATGTAAAGTTTGAGAGGAAAATCCCGGCACTTGTTGAAGAGTTCTGCAATTACTATGCACACCACCAAAACAAGACTGTGGTTTACTATTATGACACCACAGCACTTGGTGCGAACTATGCCGTCAATGAGCAGGACTTTCATTGGGTAGTATGCCACGAATTTGAGAAGAGAGGCTGGCAAGTGGAAGATGTCTATCTTGGCAATCCAATGCGACACGATGAAAAGTACCTTTTAATCAATCAAGGCTTTGCCGGCAAGCAGAGGCTGATGCCGTTCTTCAATCGACAGAACAACGATGACCTTATCCTTGCCATTCAGACAGCCGGTGTGGTGCGTGGTCGCAACGGTTTCCGTAAGGACAAAGGCGGTGAAAAATTGGACGAGACGGAAGAGAACCTGCTCGAACACCGCACCGACGGCACCGATGCTTTCGATACGCTGTATATCGGGGCAGAGAAGTTTCCATATAAGGAAATTTATCCTGTTTCTGCAAGTGGAGTGCTATAATCTGCCAATGACTATAGAACCCCACTTGAGATATATGCCTTTTACCCTTTTATCCTTCCTATAAAATGCAACAACGGGAATTTGCGTTTGATATCAACAATAAGTACCACGCCTTCGTTGGTGAGTGTCTTTAGCTCAAGGGAATCATCCTCAGCAATGAGGTAGCTACGCAGTTCACTCATTGCAACATTATACAACGCCTGTCACTCCTTTGTCACATATTTGTCACGCTAAAAATTTGACATATTGCCTCATTTATTCTAATTTTGTTCAAATTGAGACCTAATTTTGTTCAAAGTGAGACGATATGAAGAACTTCCTTATTTTACTTTGTGCTATGCTTATTGCTCTTACATCGTGCAACACCTCGCCTGTTGACAAAGACTACAAAGAGGCGCGGTCACTACAAAAGAATGGGCAATACGAAGTGGCATTCAATCAACTTGCACAGATAAGCATAGATACCGATGCTACTTGGCAACAGCGTTGCAGTGCACTTTTTCAGATGTCGCAGATTGAGGATGCGGTCAACAAAGACCAGGTGGCTGCAATAAAGTATATAAACAAATGTATTGAGGTTGCAGCTCCGAATGAATATTCTTTCCTGTATGCATACAAGGGCGACTATTCAATGCATTACGGCGTGCCCGATTCGGCCATATACTATTGCAGAAAGGCACTCGCTATGCCACACGACAATGTTGTCGAATACGTGGCACACTATGCACTGTTCAATAGCTACGAGCAGAAAGGAATGGCCGATTCTGCTCTTTATCACAGGCAACTTTTTGATGAAGTCTGCAAAAACGGAAAACTGGAGGCTTACTCAAGCATTGCGGACGATGTGTTCTACGAAGAGCTTCAAAGCAAAATTGAGTCACAAAACAGAAGTGAAATTAAATATATTCTGTATTTCGTTATACTTGCTGTTGTTGTATCAGTTCTTGTGATATGTTTCGCCGTGAAAAGATGGCGAAAGAAAAAAAACGAGACGAATGAGCCATTAACAGATTTGACCTCTATTCTACACTCCGCTAAACAGATTTTTGAGCAGAAGGAATCGTACTTGATGCTGAACGAATTGAGATTGAAGGAAAAGGATCTTTACAAAAGTACATTTGCCAATGGTGATATGCTTGAAAAAGATATATTCCAGAGTTTTGCCGAAGCAAACACTGTACTTATTGACAAGTATGGTTTAAGTGCCGACGAACTCCTTTGTTGTGATTGTTCGTATATGGGAATAAGCAACAATGTCATTGCTTTTGTCAGTCATTCATCCTCGGCGGCAATACGTAAACGTAAGGAGCGTTTGAGATATAAATTGTCACCCTCACATTATTCAGTCCTTTTCGAGAGTTAAATCACACTCCTGTCACCCGATTGTCGCTGAAAAACATTGTTTGTCACATCCCTTCAAGGTTCTTTTGCATACAAATTTATGTTTTAATAACGAGAAACTATGAAGAAACTTTTATTTCTAATCTTATCGGTTGTGGCACCAAATCTCTATTCGCAGACAGACATCAAAGTCAGTTTGCAGGTTGCAAACTCTTTTACAGGTGAACTTGTAGAGAATGGCAAGTGTGAACTGCTCTCTTCCGACAGTACATTCCTTGCCAATGGAAAATGGCAATACAGCACAAACAATGGTGTGCGTACTGCATCAAGTGTAAGCGCTGTTGTTCCGTGCAACGGCAATTACATATTCCGTTTGAGTCACGAAGATTACGACACTTTATATTTCCCTGTCGAAGTAAAGGTTGCAAAACAGGCCAAGCATCTCCGTTTGGGTGAAACGGCATATATGCGTAAGATAAGCACCGTCAATCTTGATGAATTTACTGTCAGGGCAACGAAAATAAAGATGGTTGTACGTGGCGATACCGTCGTCTATAATGCCGATGCTTTTCAGATGTCTAACGGCTCTATGCTCGATGCACTCATAGAGCAGCTGCCGGGTGTTGAGCTCAAGGATAATGGTGTTATAATGTATAATGGCAAGCAGATAGCCTCGTTGCTTGTCAACGGAAAGGATTTTTTCAAGGGCGACCCACGTGTGGCGCTCGACAACCTGCCTGCATATATGGTAAACGAGGTAAAGGTATATGAGCGCGAGACCGATTTTGAGAAG
>JAFZFO010000039.1 GCA_017555845.1 Bacteroidaceae bacterium
ATTGCTGACAAGTTGCGCAGCCTGCCTTTTGTCGAGAATGTGGGACTCTCTTCGGCATCTCCCCTGTCGGGATATTCCGGAATGCCGTGTGTTGATGAAGAGGGCAACTTGCTCTTCTCGTGCCGTTGGGATATTGTTGACCACAACTATATCCCCTCAATGCAGATGGAGATTGTGCAAGGACGTAATTTCCTCTCGGACGACGGCGCCGACAAGGTTATTGTGAACGAGAAGTATGTGCAGTTGCGTGGCTGGAGTGATTCGCCCATAGGCAAGACAATATATGACAGTTCTCTGGTTCCGTTCGAGATTGTAGGTGTCATTGCCGACTACCGCATGATGAGTACGGGCGAGGTACTGCCGATTGTGTTGCACACGGTACCTTACATCAGCGATATCGCTCCCGAATTCAAGGTTGTGGTGCTGTACAATATTTTGTTGACAGGGATTGACAAGGAGAATATGAAGGCACTTGATGAGGCTGTGTCGTCAGTATATGACGATTATTATAAATACAAGATAATATCTTACAGGGAGTGGGTGGATCTGACGTTTGCCGATATAAGACAGATGCGTGACGGTATGCTTGTAGTTGCATTTGTGGTGCTTGTGATTTCGCTTGTGGGGCTGTGTGGCTACTTGCTGGGCGAGATGGCACGCCGCCGCAAAGAGATAGCGGTGCGCAGGGTGTGCGGTGCAAATATTGGCGATGTACTTGCTGTGCTTGGCATGCGCCTGTCGTGGATGGTGTTGCCTGCAACGGTATGTGGTATTGCATTAGCGGTGTGGATGAACGGTGAATGGCTCTCTACGCTTGCAAATATGCGCTGTGATGTTCCGTTGTGGATATATGTGGAAGGTGCATTGTCTGTCGTGGCTGTGGTGTATGCCGTGCAGCTGTTGCTGTCGTGGCGTGCGGCGAATGCGAACCCGGTGGATACGATAAAGAAGAATAATTGATAAAACAGAATACTATGAAAATAGCATTGAAGAACTTCTTGACAACATTGAAGCGATACAAGATTGCTTCAATGTTGAACATCGCAGGTCTTGCGCTGGCGTTTGCGGCATTCTATATGATAATGGCGCAGGTGTACAGTTCAATGACATTCAACAGAGCCATCAAGGACTGTGAACGGGTGTATATGGTATCGCCATATCACGAACACTTAGGCGAATGGGCAGAGAATGTTCCTAATCCAATCTGTTACGAGACGGCAGCCGAGTTACCCTATGTGGAGGCCATTGCATCAATGAACTGTTTTGGCGATGATGAGCCTGTGTGGATAAAGAGAGAGGGCGAGAACTATGAGAGAAACAAAATGACCGTTGTACGTTGTACAAGCTCAATACTTGATGTGTTCTCTTTTGACATCATTGCCGGAAATGTTGATGATTTCAAGCAGAAGGATGCCGTGGTGGTGTCGCAGAGCGCGGCCGATGTCATGGGCATCACCGTCGGTTCGATAATAAATCTTGACGAGGGTGACGTAAGACCGGGTACACCGCTCACTGTGGTTGCTTTGTTCAAGGATTTCCCCGAGAATACAATCCTTGCGGGTCGCGAGGCTTTCCGCAACGACAACCGCGAGTTAGGTATGGTGAACAACAACTGGAACTACTCGGTCTTTGTGAAAATGCGCCCGGGTGCCGACACTGCCGATTATGTGTCTTTGTGGCAGAAGAAATACAAAGAATACAGCCAAGTGGCTTATGCCGAATATGTTGCAGCTACCGGTCGTGAACTGAGCGAAGAGCAAAAGAACTCAATGTTCAATATGCCGGTGAGGTTAATGCCGATGGATGAGTTCTATTTCAATACTGAGTATCGCTACTATCCATGTGGTTCTTGGGGAGTGACAATGACAATGCTTGCCATTGCTCTTGTGATTGTTGTTGTGGCATTCATTAACTTCGTGAACTTCTTCATGGCGCTTGTGCCGGTGCGTATGCGTTCGGTAAACATCTGCAAGGTATTTGGAGCAGGGCAGTGGACTCTGCGCATGAACTTCTTCTTTGAGGCCGTGGGGCTTGTAGTCATCGCCCTTGCCGTGGCCTTGTGCGCTGTGTCGCTGGTTGACGGTAGTGTCGTTAGCGAGTATGCGACCTATTCGCTTGCTGTTGGCGACAATGTTGCGGCTGTGGTGCTGGTGCTTCTCATTGCGTTGGCAATGGCTGTGTGTGCGGCTGTATACCCGGCATTCTACATCACACGTTTCAACGCATCGATGGCTGTGAAGAAGGGTTTCGCATCGTCAAAGGCCGGTCGTGTATTGCGCGCAGGGCTTGTTGCAGTGCAGTTCATCGTTTCAATGGTACTTATGATTCTGGCGCTGGTATTCTCTATGCAGTATGAGTATATGATACGATACGATGTGGGCATTGACCGTGAGAACCTGCTTGTGATAGAAAGCGAGGACCTTGCTACAAAGCACGAGTTGTTTGTTGAAAAACTTGCCGAGAATCCCAATATTGCATCAGTTACATCTACCAATTGGGAGATATTTGCATCCGATGGATACAATGGCAGAATAATAGACGGCAAGGAGATTAAGATGCAGATTCATTATGTGCGCCATAATGCTCCCGAGGTATTTGGTATTCCTGTGATAATGGGACATGGTTTTGTCAAAGGTACTCCGGGATATCTCATAACCGATTACACCTCGCAGGCCACAGGTCTTGGAATAGGCGACAAATGGGATGGCGAGGAGATAGTGGGTGTGATACCGCATGTGAACTTTGTGGGTGCAAACATGGCTAAGACAAACACAATGTTCTATAGCCAGGGAAAATCGGATTACAGAAAGTATTTCTATGTTCGCCTGCACAAGAATGTGGACGTTGAGGCTGTGTGTCGCGACATCTGTTCCATTGCAAAGGAGATTGAACCTAATGCATACGACCCCGAGATTGGGTTTGTTGATGACGCCATTGCAAGGATCTATGGAGATACGAAGAAACAGACCGTGCTGATTTCGATGTTCGCAATCATTGCCGTTGTCATATCGTTGATGGGAGTGTTTGGCATCGTGCTCTTCGAGACACAGCACCGCCGCAGCGAGATTGCCGTGCGCAAGGTGTACGGTGCAACGGTGGGTGGTGTGGTTGCCATGTTCAACCGTCGTTACCTGTCAATAATAGCAGTCTGCTTTGTGATTGCAGCACCGGTGGCGTGGTTCATTGCCGATGATTGGCTACAGCAGTTTGTTAACCGCATTGAATTGACAATATGGTTGCCGTTGGCAGTGCTTGTTGCTGTGCTATTGGTTACGGTGTCGCTTGTTACTCTGCGTTCATGGAAGGCCGCAACGGAGAACCCTGCCGATGTGGTGAAATCAAACTGATTTTTTTGATTTTCTCATTCCGGGCACGCTCGGAATGGGAAAATTTATTATTAACTTCGCACTATAATACTTTTTTATGGCAAAGAGAGGTACATTACTTATTGTTGACGATAACAGGAATATCCTGTCGGCAGTGAAACTGCTTGCCGACGGCCATTTCGCGAAGGTGGTTACGCTTTCTTCGCCTACCACCTTGCTTTCTACAATAGCAACTGAGCAACCCGATGTGCTGTTGCTGGATATGAACTTCAACGCTGGCATAAACAGTGGCAATGAGGGCATATTCTGGCTAAAGGAGGCTAAGGGAAAATTCCCGCAGTTGAGAGTGGTGCTCTTCACCGCTTATGCCGACATTGACCTTGCCGTGAGGGCTATGAAGCATGGTGC
>JAFZFO010000040.1 GCA_017555845.1 Bacteroidaceae bacterium
ATTTCATTTCCATTACGCTCATCATATGCTCACTCTTCATACACCGCCAGCGTGAGTTTATGCTCGGTTACGATATGGGTTTTGACAAGGAGAATCTTCTTGTAGTCGACAAACTACCTGCCGAGGCTGTGTTCGAGTCCTTTGATTTGGAGAACGGATTGTCACAGGTAAGGCGCAATGCCTTTGCCGAGCGCCTTACACAGAACCCCGCAATCATTGACGTTGCTTTTGCCGACGGCTCGTTTGTGGAACCTTCGAGAATGCAGTGGGGACGTAATGTCGATGGCAGGGGAGTATACTTCGACGTCTATCCTGTTTCGTGGGATTTCCTGCAGCTTATGAAGATTGACATTGTCGATGGCAGGGATTTCCGTTGCAGTGACGAGCAGAGTAACGAAGGTGTTTTCATCTTCAACGAGGATGCAGCACGCAAGCTGGGTATCAAGGTTGGTGACAAGATACCCGGACACCGCAGCGATGCCGATGTCGTTGGTATATGCAGTGATTTCAACTATCGTCCCATGCAGTATAATATTGAGCCTTTCGCGTTCTATATATTCGGCAAATATCCCTGGAGGCTCAACACCAATCTCTATGTGCGCACTGCTGCCGGTGCCGACATTTCTGCGGTGAAGGAGTATATAATGCAGACTATTGCAGAGTATGCACCGAGTGCTCCCGCCGACAGCTACGATGTGACACTCTTTGATGCGGAACTTGAGCAGCAGTATCAGAAAGAAGAGAAGCTATCATCCCTGATAACCCTGTTCACAATGCTTTCTATCCTGATATCGGTAATTGGTGTGTTCGGTCTTGTACTGTTTGAAACCCAATATCGCCGCAAAGAGATTGGCATACGTCGTGTACACGGTTCATCGGTTGCTTCAATTCTCAGTATGTTCAATATAATGTATCTGCGCATCGTTGCAATATGTTCGCTTGTGGCAGTGCCTGTGAGTTATCTTGTAATTGACCGCTGGATGCAGCAGTTTGCCTATCGTGCAACAATGGCCGTCTGGGTCTATCTGCTTGCCATAGCCATTGTGGTCGCCATAACGGTTGCAACAGTGACGGCGCGCGCCTACAAGGCAGCCAATGACAATCCGGTGGATGCAATAAACAAGTAAAGACAACAATATATAAATCAATAAAAACAATACAATTATGCTTAAAGTAGAAAATTTGAAGAAGAGTTTCTTCACAGAGGAAGTAGAGACAATTGCTCTTAACGGTGTATCATTCGAAGTAAAGGAGGGTGAATTCGTAGCCGTGATGGGTCCATCGGGTTGTGGAAAATCGACATTGTTGAATATCCTTGGTCTGCTCGATAATCCCACAGGCGGCAGTTACCACCTGCTTGGCAACGAGGTGGGCTGCTTGCGCGAGAAGGAGCGTACACAGTTCCGTAAAGGCAATCTCGGTTTTGTGTTCCAGTCATTCAACCTCATTGACGAGATGACGGTGTTCGAGAATGTGGAGCTTCCGCTTGTGTATATGGGCGTTAAGGCTTCGGAGCGCAAGAGACGTGTGAATGAAATGCTCGACCGCATGAACATCTCGCACCGTGCAGGCCACTTCCCACAGCAGCTTTCGGGTGGTCAGCAGCAACGTGTGGCAATAGCACGTGCGGTTGTATCCAACCCCAAACTGGTGCTTGCCGATGAGCCTACAGGTAACCTCGACTCAAAGAACGGCCAGGAGGTTATGGCGCTGTTGCAGGAACTCAACCGCGAGGGTACCACAATTATCATGGTTACCCACTCACAGCACGATGCACAGTTCGCATCACGTACCATCTGTCTCTTTGATGGACAGATAGTGACTGATGTTGCAAACAAGTTGTAATAAAACCATTGTACCGGGCAAATACTGCGTTACGCTCGTTGCTGTGGTGCTCGTTTACGCTTAGTAAACTGCGCTCCTCGCAACTTCGCAAGCCTTGTCTTCGCCTTGCTGCAATGAATTTAAAGAATGACGGGCAAATGCGCAGTGTGCTTGCTTTTTAGCACTCTTGCAGGCATCGCTGCCTTTGCCTTGTCATTGATACAATAAGAACAATCTAATTTGATTATATGCAATTATTCAACTATTCATTCCGCTATCTGCTAAAGAAACGTGGTAACACATTGGCAAGAATCATCTCCTTGTCACTGGGTGTTGCCGTAGCGCTTCTTGTATTCTCATACGTGGGCTTGAATCTCTCTTTCAACAACTTCTTTCCAAACAAGGAAAGGGTATATCAGGTGTGGGCGAAATCGCCTCAGATTGGAGGTATGGCAGAAAAACTGGTCAAGCCGTTGGCTCCTAACCTTGTCGCCGATATTCCCCAAATTGAGGCTGCCATACACTTCGAGGAGGTTCAGAAGATTTTCGGTACGACTGATAACTTGATGCAAGCAACGACCTTACAGACAAACAGTTTCTTTTTTGATGTTCTTGACTTTGGAGTTGTCAGTGGTGACCCCCACAGAATACTCAGCAGCGAGGGTGCAGCCGGTGGCGAGGTGATGATTTCGGAGCGTCTTGCAAGGAGGATGTTCGGTGATGATGACCCGCTTGGCAAGAAACTGGGAATGGACGTGGTTGCCGGTGTCTTCGAGACTCCTGCCGTAAACCAGTCGATAGGTGATTTTGATATTCTTGAGTATCTGCCCTATGACAGCGAGGACGAGATATGGACAGGGCAGGACAGCTATACCACATTCATCAAACTGTGCGAGGGTGCCGATATTGCTCAGGTTGAGGCTGCAATGCCCGAATTTGTAAGGAATCACGGTATTGAGGATTATTGTAAGGAGTGGCAGATGACATACCATTTCGTGCCGCTAACATCTACAATATATGTGGAGAGTGATGTGAGGCAGATGCAGATGATATATTCGGCAATTGCTCTGCTTGCTCTTGTAGTGGCTTGTCTGAACTATGTGTTGCTGACTATATCTTCCCTTGCCGAACGTAGCCGCACCATTGCGACAATGAAATGCAACGGTGCTTCACGTGCAGTGGTGTTCAGAATGCTCATGGCCGAGACATTCCTCATACTGTTTGTTTCTGTTGCAGTTGCCGTAGTTCTCCTGGCAACTCTGCATAGCCAGATATTTGACCTTTTCGGGTACAAACTCAGTGACATCTTTGCACTTGAACGTATATGGATACCTCTGATGGTATGTCTGTTGGCTTTTGCTGTTGCCGGTATTCTCCCGGCTCTGATATTCTCGGTAGTGAGTGTTGACTATGCTTTCCGTCGTGGCGGTGACAACAGGACGTGGTGGAAAAAGTCACTTCTCTTCCTGCAGGTTGCAATGGCTGTCGCTGTGGTAATATTCCTTATGGTAAGCAACAGACAGGTGTCTTATCTGGCCAGTGCCGATTATGGATACAAGTTCGACAGGCTTGCTGCGCTTGAACTCTCGACAAAAATATGCGATGCCGAGCCCATTGCCGACAAGTTGCGCAGTATGCCTTTTGTCGAGAATGTAGGACTCTCCTCGCAGTCTCCCCTGTCGGGGTATTCGGGAATGCCGTGCGTTGATGAAGAGGGTAACTTGCTGTTCTCGTGCCGTTGGGATATTGTAGACCACAACTATATCCCTTCAATGCAGATGGAGATTGTGCAAGGACGCAATTTCCTTTCTGACGACGGTGCCGACAAGGTGATTGTGAACGAGAAATATGTGCAGTTGCGTGGCTGGAGTGATTCTCCCATAGGCAAGACCATATATGACAGTTCTATGGTTCCGTTCGAGATTGTAGGTGTCATTGCCGACTACCGCATGATGAGTACGGGCGAGGTACTGCCGATAGTGCTGCATACGGTACCTTACATCAGCGATATCGCTCCCGACTTCAAGTTTGTTGTGCTGTACAATATTTTGTTGACAGGGATTGACAAGGAGAATATGAAGGCACTTGATGAGGCTGTGTCGTCAATATATGACGATTATTATAAATACAAGATAATACCTTACAGGGAGTGGATAGATTTGACTTTTGCCGATATAAGACAGATGCGTGACGGCATGCTTGTGGTTGCATTTGTGGTACTTGTGATTTCGCTTGTGGGACTGTGTGGCTACTTACAAGGCGAGATGGCGCGCCGCCGCAAGGAGATTGCGGTGCGCAGGGTGTGCGGTGCAAAGATTGGCGATGTACTTGCTGTGCTTGGCATGCGCTTGTTGTGGATGGTGTTGCCTGCAACGGTGTGTGGCATTGCATTGGCGGTGTGGTTGAACGGTGAATGGCTCTCTACGCTTGCTCAGATGCGTTGCGATATTCCGCTGTGGATATATATTGTGGGCGCGTTGCTTGTTGTGGCTGTTGTGTATGCTGTGCAGCTGCTACTCTCGTTGCGTGCCGCAAGTGCCAACCCTGTCGATACGATAAAAAAGAACAATTGATAAATACAAAAAACTATGAAAATAGCATTTAAGAACTTCTTGACAACATTGAAGCGCTACAAGGTCGCTTCGCTGTTGAATATTGCGGGTCTTGCGCTGGCGTTTGCGGCTTTCTACATGATAATGTCGCAGGTGTACAGTTCAATGACATTCAACAAGGCCATCAAGGACAATGAGCGGGTTTATATGGTATCGCCATACCACGAAGGATTTGGAGGTTGGTCGGAGAATGTTCCTAACCCTATCTGTTACGATACAGCGGCGGAACTGCCGCAGGTAGAGGCTATTGCATCAATGGATCCTTTTGGTGATGATGAGCCGGTTTGGATAAATAGGGACGGTGAGGGTTACGAGAGAAATAAAATGACCGTCGTACGTTGTACAAGCTCAATACTTGATGTGTTCTCTTTTGATATCATTGCCGGAAACATTGATGATTTCAAGCAGAAGGATGCCGTGGTGCTGTCACAGAGTGCAGCCGAGGCCATGGGGATTACAGTGGGATCGATAATCAAACTTGACGAAGGCAATGTAGAACCCGGCACACCGCTCACGGTGGTGGCTCTGTTCAAGGATTTCCCCGAGAATACAATCCTTGCCGGTCGCGAGGCTTTCCGCAACGACAACCGCGAGTTTGGTATGGATAATAGCAACTGGAACTATTCGGTTTTTGTTAAACTGCGCACGGATGCCAATCCTGACGATTATGTGGCTCTGTGGAGCAAGAAACACTATGAATTCAGCGAGGCGCGTTTTGCCGAATATACTGCAGCTACAGGTAAGGAGGTCAGTAAAGAGCAAAAGGAGTCAATGCTCAATATGCCGGTGAGGCTGATGCCTATGGATGAATTCTATTTCAATACAGAGTATGAGTACTATTCCTGCGGCTCATGGGGAGTAACAATGACAATGCTTGCCATTGCTCTTGTTATTGTTGTTGTGGCATTCATAAACTTCGTGAACTTCTTTATGGCGCTTGTGCCGGTGCGTATGCGTTCGGTAAACATCTGCAAGGTCTTTGGGGCAGGGCAGTGGACACTGCGCATGAACTTTTTCTTTGAAGCGGTGGGGCTTGTGCTGATAGCTCTTGCCGTAGCCTTGTGCATGGTGTCGCTCATTGACGGCAGTGTAGTGAGCGAGTATGCAGCCTATTCTCTTGCTGTTGGCGACAATGTAGTGGCTGTGGTGCTGGTACTTCTAATTGCAGTGGCAATGGCTGTGTGTGCAGCTGTATACCCGGCATTCTACATCACTCGCTTCAATGCTTCGATGGCTGTGAAAAAGGGTTTTGCATCCTCAAAGGCCGGCCGTATGTTGCGCGCAGGGCTTGTTGCAGTACAGTTCATTGTTTCAATGGTGCTTATGATTCTGGCATTGGTGTTCTCAATGCAGTATAAATATATGATACGCTACGATGTTGGTATTGACCGTGAGAACCTGCTTGTGGTGGAAAGCGAAGACCTTGCCACAAAGCACGAACTCTTTGTGGAAAAACTTGCCGCGAACCCGAATATAGCTGCGGTTACATCAACCAACTGGGAAATATTTGCATCCGATGGATTTAATGGCAGAATCATAGACGGCAAGGAGATAAGGATGCAGGTTCACTATGTGCGCCATAATGCTCCCGAGGTATTTGGTATTCCGGTGATAATGGGACATGGTTTTGTCAAGGGTACTCCCGGATATCTCATAACCGATTACACTTCGCAGGCCACAGGTCTTGGAATAGGCGACAAATGGGATGGCGAGGAGATTGTGGGTGTGATACCGCACGTGAACTTTGTGGGTGCAAATTCGGCAAAGACAAACACTATGTTCTACAGCCAGGGAAAATCGGATTATAGGATGTTTTTCTATGTCCGCCTGCACAAGAATGTTGACGTTGAGGCTGTGTATCATGATATCTGCTCTATTGCAAAGGAGATTGAACCGAATGCGTACGAACCCGAGATTGAGTTTGTTGATGAAGCTATTGCCAAGATTTATGGCGATACAAAGAAACAGACAGTGCTCATTTCAATGTTCGCAATAATTGCTGTCGTGATATCATTGATGGGAGTGTTCGGCATCGTGCTCTTCGAGACACAACACCGTCGTAGCGAGATTGCCGTGCGTAAGGTGTACGGTGCAACGGTGGGTGGTGTGGTTGCCATGTTCAACCGTCGTTACCTGTCAATAATTGTCGTCTGCTTTGTTGTTGCCGCACCGCTGGCGTGGTTCATAGCCGACAGGTGGCTGCAGCAGTTCGTGAACCGCATTGAGGTTGCACTGTGGTTGCCGCTGGCAGTATTGGCTGTGGTTACCGTTGTTACGGTGGCATTGGTGACACTGCGTTCGTTGAAGGCCGCAACGGAAAATCCTGCCGATGTGGTGAAAACGAACTGATTTGTATTTTTCTCATTCCGTGCGCGCACGGAATGAGAAAAATTATTATTAACTTCGCACTATAAAACACAAATATGGCAAAGAGAGGTACATTACTCATAGTTGATGACAACAGGAACATCCTGTCGGCTGTGAAATTGCTGGCCGACAGGTCTTTTGCGAAGGTGGTGACGCTCTCTTCGCCAACGACACTGCTTTCAACAGTTGCTGTCGAGCGACCTAATGTCCTGTTGCTGGATATGAACTTCCACGCAGGAATAAATACCGGCAACGAGGGTATATACTGGTTAAAGGAGGTTTGCGAAAAGTTCCCCGATGTGAAGGTTGTCCTTTTTACAGCGTATGGCGACATTGATCTTGCCGTCAAGGCGATGAAGCATGGCGCGTTCGACTTTGTCGTGAAGCCGTGGAACAATGACAAACTGATGGAGACGCTGCTCAATGCCCTGGAGCAGTCTATGGGTAAGGGAAAGAAAAAACCAGAGGTGCCGGTGCGCAAAGAGGTGCCGATGTTTTGGGGTGGCAGTGCCGAAATGGAACATATACGTGCTTTGGTTGAGCGTGTTGCCGTCACCGATGCCAATGTCCTCATTACCGGCGAGAACGGTACCGGTAAGGAACTGCTTGCACGTGAGATACATCGCCTGTCCAAACGTTGCGGAAAGGAGATGGTTTCGCTCGACATGGGTGCCATACCCGAGACGCTCTTCGAGAGTGAACTCTTCGGTCACAAGAAGGGGGCGTTTACCGATGCACATGCCGACCGTCCCGGAAAGATGGTTGCTGCAAGCGGCTCTACACTCTTTATGGATGAGATTGGTAACCTGCCGCTCCATCTGCAGGCAAAGATGCTTGTGGCACTGCAGAACCGCATGGTTACACCCCTTGGCGGCAATGCACCGCAGGCAATTGACATACGCATTGTGGCTGCCACAAACCGCGACCTATACTCTATGGTTGAAAGCGGCAGCTTCAGGCAGGACCTTCTCTACCGTATAAATACCGTGCATATAAATCTGCCACCGCTGCGCCGGCGACAGGTGGATATTGTCCCGCTTGCCGAGATATTCCTCAAACATTATTGCGAGAAGTATGGCAAGGAGCTTGTGGATATTTCGCCCGAGACAGCCGAGAGGCTTATGGCCCATCCTTTCGAGGGAAACATACGCGAGTTGCAGAATATAATGGAGAAGGCGGTAATCATGTGCGACGGTGCAATGATTGAACCTCACCATCTTCAGCTACATGTATCGCCTGCAGCGGCGCGTACGGCAGGTGTCACGTTGGAGGATATGGAGCGCACTGCCATCGCCGAGGCTATATCTTCATGTGGCGGCAACCTTTCAATGGTTGCGCAAAAGCTGGGAATCACCCGACAGACTCTCTATAACAAAATCAAGCGTTACGGACTATGAAAAAACGCGGTCTGCCTCTTTCGAAACCATTGATTACCGTTGCCTTGCTGGTGATGGCAGCAGTCTCGGCGGGGTGGCTGGCTGCGCTTGGGCATTATCGCCTGTGTGCATTGTGTGCAATAATGGCTCTGCTGTTTGCTGCGAAGCTTGTGAACGTGTATCGCGGAATTGTAAAGAAACTCGACTTCATATTCACTGCTGTGCGCAACGACGATTTCTCGTACCGTTTTGTAGAGAATCCCAAACGTGCGGGTTATTCAGTGATAAACCACTCACTGAACCGCATAAAGGAGGTG
This sequence comes from Bacteroidaceae bacterium, assembly GCA_017555845.1. GTDB lineage: Bacteria > Bacteroidota > Bacteroidia > Bacteroidales > Bacteroidaceae > HGM04593. The sequence goes on from JAFZFO010000040.1 coordinate 8,497, forward strand.
CTCGACGAGACAAAACTCAAGGCTGCCGAAAAGGAGAAATATTTCGAGACCATCATGGAGTGTGCCAATGTGGGTATCATGGTTGTACTTGAGAACGGCACGGTGATGAAACATAACAGCAAAGCGATAAGCCTGCTTGGCGTTCCAATGCTCAGTCACATAGAGAGAGTGCGTCCGCTCTCGGCACAGCTTGCCGATACCATGCTCTCTCTCTTGCCGATGGAACAGAAGAGTGTATCTCTTGCAACCGAAACCGGCAATGTTAATCTGCTGTTGACTTGTTCGGCAATGGTGCACGACGGCCGCAGTCTGCGTGTGATATCAGTGGAAGACATCAATCGTGAACTCGACACACAGGAAGGGCTTGCGTGGGAGAAACTCACGCGCATCCTCACGCACGAGATTATGAACTCGCTTGCGCCTGTAACCTCAATAAGTAATACATTGCTCCATGCAAAGGAGGATCCCCAGGTGTTGCAGCAGGGGCTTGAGACCATCCATGCGACAAGCGACCGCCTGATGCAGTTCGTTGATTCGTTCCGCGAGGTGACACGCATCCCGCCACCAAAGAAAACTCCATTTTACCTTGCAACTCTGCTGAATGACACAAGGGCGCTTGTCGATTGCGGTAATGTGTCGTTGAACATTTATGTCACCCCACAGGATACCATGATTTATGCCGACAGGGTGCAGTTGCAGCAGGTATTTGTCAATCTGTTGAAGAATGCTGCCGAGGCTTGCGCTCTGCGTGGTGGCGTGCAATGGATTGAGGTGCGAAGCCACATTGCTCCCGATGAAAAAGTCTGCATCGAGGTGAGCAACAGCGGCGGTGCAATCCCTGCCGATGTTGCAGAAAATATCTTTACACCATTCTTCACAACAAAGCGCGACGGCTCGGGCATTGGTCTTGCCGTGTCAAAGCAGATTATCCGCCTGCACGGCGGTACATTGCGTCTTGCCCATAACAATGACGAGAAGGTGACCTTCCTCATTGTGTTGGAATAGTCACCTTCTCCTGTTCGGCGTCATGTTGTCTTAACTTTTTACGTCTTGTAACTCTTTTTCTCTATCCAGTTCGCGCAGCAGACGCTGGCTGTGTTTACTGATGTATATGCTGCAACGGGCAAAGATGAAGAATGCTGTTGCGAATATTGCGGTTGCCATGCGGCTTTCGAAAAGCGATTCGGCCGTGACAAGCATTGTGACCAGGCTTGTGAGTTGTAGTACCAACAGTTGTTTTGCATTCATGGTGTGTATCTTTTATTTGTTGAACTTCCAGTAGATAAGGTTGTTGTCATCGTTCTTTATTACCAGCGTGGCCTGGTCTATGAGCGTCTTTTTCCGGAGTAGGCTTACTGTGCCAATTGGTGTGGTGCCGTCTTCGCTGAACACTTGCCCTTCGCCATCGATTGGGCTGCTATTTATCTTTATACAATATCTGTTGATTATTGCCCTGCGTGTGCGTTCTTCCAGGAAGTCTCTTATAAAAGGCTCACCGGCGTAGCGCTCGTTGATTGTGTACTCTTCGATGAGGTTGTTCCTTGTTGTCTTTACCGTAACCATTCTGTGGCGGATGGTGTGTAGCCATTCCATAATCCTTTCATACACAAAACAGAACAGTTGATGGCATTTGATAATTATTCTACTTCTCATAGTAAATCTGAAATAATTTGTTATTTAATTATATTTGTATTATGTTTGTCAAGGTGTACTTGTTTTCTGCTTTTTTCTCCCCTTGAATTTTGTGGAATAATACAAATAGCCGTTTGTGGCTACAAATATAAGATGGAAAGTCGAAAAACGAGTTGCTGAATTAGTAAAAAGTTGCTATTTTGGATGCTGTCTAAATAAGGCGGTGTTTATGTATTTAATAATCAATTAATTGAAAAATTGATATGAAAGATAACGGAATAAAACAGCGTGTAGCCGAGGTGCTCCGCTTCAAGAAAATCAATGTGAACAGGGCGAGTAAGGTCCTTAACATCCCGCAGCGTACGCTCAACCGACAGGTAAACGAGGATGGAAATATCAGTATGGATCTGCTTTATGCGATTCTGGATACATATACCGAGATCTCTCCTCTGTGGTTGTTGCTGGGCGAGGGCAATATGGTGGCATGCCAGGCTGCAGAGCTTTCGTATCAGGCTCCATACTACAATGACCTGCCTGTGAGCGCCGGTTTCAAGGATGTACTTGACGGTGGTCGTGAGACTCCTACATCATATATCTCAATCCCAGGCAAGAGTGCCGATTTCTTCTTCCCTGTTTCGGGTACATCAATGGAGCCCGAAATCAATGATGGCGACATTGTGGGCGTAAAGAGAGTAGGCCGCAGCGAGGGTATTGTACACGGCGATGTATATATGGTGGTTACCAATGACAACCGAATGATCAAGCGCTGTTATCACGATAACAACGACCCCAACCTCATATGGTGCGTGTCGCCAAACTATCCGTCGTTCCCAATACACAAGAACGATGTGTGTGCGCTGTTCAAGGTTGTGAACAGAATTGAGACATTCTGATTGTAATGTCAGCGCACTGTAGGTGCAGAACAAAACTGCATTGTATAGATGTTTTTCATTTAAAAAGTATTCTATGTCGCAGAAGATTGGGCGTATAGCCCAGGTTATAGGCGCTGTCATCGACGTATGCTTTGATGCCGATGAGGGCGAGGGTAAGGTGTTCCTGCCGGCAATATATGAAGCGCTGAAGGTTGAGGTGCCCGATGGGCGTGAGCTGATACTTGAGGTACAGCAGCATATAGGCGATGACACGGTGCGTACCGTGGCAATGGACAGGACTGCCGGCCTTTCACGTGGTATGAAGGTGGTTGCCTTGGGGCAACCGATAACCATGCCTATGGGCGCACAGATTAAAGGACGAATGATGAATGTGGTGGGTGCGCCCATTGATGGTCTTGGAAACCTTGATGAGGCTGGTGCATACCCTATCCATAGGGAGGCTCCAAAGTTTGAGGAACTCTCCACTGTACAGGAGGTACTGTATACAGGTATAAAGGTAATTGACTTGCTTGAGCCATACTGCAAGGGTGGAAAGATTGGATTGTTTGGTGGTGCCGGCGTTGGAAAGACGGTACTCATCATGGAACTCATAAACAACATTGCAAAAGGTTATAACGGTTATTCGGTGTTTGCCGGCGTGGGCGAGAGAACCCGCGAGGGAAACGACCTGTTGCGCGAGATGATTGACTCGAACGTGATACGTTATGGCGATGAGTTCAAGAAGGACATGGATAACGGTGGCTGGGATTTGTCGAAGGTGGATTACGCCGAGGTGGCAAAGTCGCAGGCGACATTGGTATATGGACAGATGAACGAGCCTCCGGGTGCGCGTGCTGCAGTGGCTCTGTCGGGTCTTACGGTTGCCGAGTCGTTCCGCGATGCGGGTGCTGCCGAGGGCAAACGTAATGATATCCTGTTTTTCATTGACAATATCTTCCGCTTTACACAGGCGGGTTCCGAGGTCTCGGCGCTGCTTGGCCGTATGCCGGGTTCTGTGGGCTATCAGCCTACCTTGGCAAGCGAGATGGGTGCAATGCAGGAACGTATTGCATCAACAATACATGGTTCAATTACATCGGTTCAGGCTGTGTATGTACCGGCCGATGACCTCACTGATCCTGCGCCTGCGACAACATTTACCCATCTTGACGCGACAACTGTGCTCAGCCGCAAGATTGCCGAGCTTGGCATTTACCCGGCGGTTGACCCGCTCGATTCCACATCGCGCATCCTTGATGCCAACATTGTGGGCAAGGAACACTATGACACTGCACAGAGGGTAAAGCAGATTCTGCAGCGCAACAAGGAGTTGCAGGATATCATTTCAATCCTTGGTATGGAGGAACTCTCCGATGAGGACCGCCTTACAGTGAACCGCGCACGTCGCGTGCAGCGTTTCCTTTCGCAACCATTCACGGTGGCCGAGCAATTTACCGGTGTAAAGGGTGTGATGGTACCTATTGAGGAGACAATACGTGGCTTCAACATGATACTTGATGGCGAACTTGACCATCTGCCCGAACAGGCTTTCCTGAACGTGGGTACCATTGATGAGGCTATTGAGAAAGGAAAGCAGATTCTTGCCCAGTTGAGTTGATACCATGGATGAAGAGTTGTTTGAATTGGAGATTCTCTCGCCCGGGAAGTTGCTTTTCAGCGGGCAAGTGGAGCTTGTAATGTTGCCTGGCGTAAAGGCGCCTTTTACCGTGCTCTACAATCATGCTCCGTTGGTTTCAACCTTGTGCGCCGGTAAAATAAAATGGAAGAACGGCAAGAATAGTGGGGAAATGGCTATCGGGAGCGGCTTTGTTGAGGTAAAGGATAACAAAGTAACGGCTTGTGTGGAAGGTTAACGATTAACGATTAACGGTTAACGGTTAAGGGTTAACGGTTAGAGGTTAAGGGTTAACGGTTAGAAGTTAAGGGTTAACGATTAATGGTTAAAGGTTGATGGGTTGGGTAAAACTTGATTGATACATGGCGTTTGCTGTGGAAAATACGGAATGACAAAATGGATAAAAGAAAGACTATACTTGCCATTGTGGCTTTGCTGTCGTTGATGACGGTTGCGGTCGAAGTGTTGCTTGCTGTGCTGCTCAAAGGGTATGCCGGCAAGGCGCACTTGCTGGTGCCAGCATTCTTCCTTGCTCTATATGTTGTGCCCATTGCGGTAATGACACCGCCTGTGGATGAAAAGCAATTCTTCAAGCAATATTTTATTTTCAAATCCCTTAAACTGGTGCTTTCTTTGGGCGCCATGCTTGCATTGTGCTTCATTTTTGAGGGACAGGCAACAGGGGTGTTGATAAATTTTCTCATCTATTGCCTTGTGATGTTGGTTATAGAGAATATATACGTGCTCAATCTTAAGAATAAAATAACAAAAAGCACCTGATGCGGTTGTTGAGGTACATAATGTTGATGTTGCTGCTGTTACCATGCAGTGGAGCCGTGGCAGCCTCTTCCCATGATGGTGGGGAGGCGCAGGCTGTGGATGTGAAGAAGATTATCTTCGACCACGTGAAGGATTCCTATGAGTGGCACATTACAACCGTGGGCGACACACATGTGACATTGCCGCTACCCATAATCCTCTATTCTTCGCGTACAGGATGGGTGGTGTTCTCATCATCGGTCTTTCATCATGCCGATGAGTATAACGGCTTCAGGATTTCCCGGAGCGGAAATTATGAGGGAAAGATTGTGGAGCTTGATGCCTATGGAAATGAACGTCGCCCAGTACTTGACCTCTCGCTTACAAAGACTGTGGTTTCGGTATTCATCATTTCGTTGCTGTTGATTCTGATTGTGGTTGGCACTGCAAGGTGGTACAGGAACCGTAAACCCAGTGATGAGGCTCCACGCGGCTTTGTGGGCGTAATGGAGATGGTGATAATTATGGTTGTAGAGGGTGTTATAAAACCGAACGTTGGCAGTACGTACAAGAAGTACGTGCCTTTCCTGCTCACGGTGTTCTTTATGATATTCCTTACAAACCTTATGGGATTGCTGCCCATCTTCCCCGGTGGAGCGAATGTCACGGGTAACATTTCCATTGCTCTGGCTCTGGCACTATGCACCTTTGTTGCCGTGAACGTGTTCGGAAACAAGGAGTATTATAAGGAGATTTTCTGGCCAGATGTTCCGGTGTGGCTGAAGCTGCCGGTTCCCTTGATGCCCATCATTGAACTGGTGGGAGTGATGGTAAAGCCATTTGCCTTGACAATACGACTTTTTGCCAACATACTTGCCGGACACACGGCATTGCTTGCATTTGTTTCAATTATTTTTGTTACTATGGCGGTAAACAAGTATATAGGTGGCGCAATGACGGCAGTGTCGGTGTTCTTTACCATTTTCATGAACGTGCTGGAGTTGCTTGTCGCATTCATACAGGCATTTGTGTTTACAATGCTATCATCGGTGTTCATTGGCCTGTCGCAGCCCGAACACCACAAGGAGAAACATTAAAATGAATTACTAACCTTTAAATATTACGAAACTATGTTTATGACTATTTTACTTGAAGCTATCAGTGGCGCTTCTTTGGCAAATATGGGTGCTGCCTTTGCAGCAGCTGCCGCTGTCTTTGCAGCAGCAATGGGTATCAGCCGCATCGGTTGCACAGCCCTGGAGTCTATCGCACGTCAGCCCGAGGCTGCCGGTGACATCAGATCGGGTATGATCCTTTCGGCTGCTCTCATTGAGGGTGTGGCAATGTTCGCCATTGTGGTCTGCTTCCTCGTGCTTTTCGTGTAACGTAAATAGATAAAAGGATGTCATTATTATTGCCCGATGCAGGTCTGCTGTTCTGGATGCTCTTGGCATTTGGAGTGGTGTTTGCCGTGTTGTACAAATACGGCTTCCCTGTCATTACATCAATGATTGATGCCCGCAAGAAGTATATTGACGATGCTTTGAAAGAGGCAAAGGAGGCGAATGAGAGGATTGCCGATATTGAAGAGCAGTGCAATGGACTTGTGGAGGAGGCCCGCCAAAAGCAGATGGAGATTCTGCGCGAGGCAACGGCTGCAAGGGAGCAGATAATGAAGGAGGCGCGCGAGAAGGCCGATGCCGAAACGGAAAAGATTATTGCCGAAGCCAAAAGGGAGATTGAGCAGCAGCGCACGGATGCAATGAATGCTGTGCGTGAGGAGGCTGCCAAGGTGGCGGTTGCCGTGGCCGAGAAGATACTGCGCAAGGAACTTGCAGTCAAGGACAGGCAACAGGCTTATATAGAGAAGCTTGTGGACGAGGTAAAGGACGGCATAAAGGAAAGTGACAGCAAATGAATACGGGAGTAGTTTCAATGCGTTATGCCAAGGCCTTGTTTGCCTATGCCAAGGAACAGGGTGTCGAAGATGCAATATACAATAATATGTTGCAGCTGATGGCGACTTTGCAGCAGGTAAAGGAACTTGTTGCAATGCTTGTTGCTCCAACAGTATCAAAAGAGGAACGTGTGAAACTGCTCTGTTCAGCAGTCGAGAGTTCTCCGGTTTATGAGCATTTTATCCGCCTTGTCGTGAATGCCGAGCGTGAGCAACTGCTCATTTTCATCTCCCATTGCTATGTGTCGCTCTATCGCAAGGCAAAGGATATTGTTGCAGTGAGGTTTACAACCGCACAGCCTGCCGATGATGATCTTTGCGACAAGGTTACGGCGGCAATTCTCCCCGATGGGGCTACTGTAGAGATGCAGAATGTCGTAGATGAGGCGATTGTCGGTGGTTTTATCTATGAAACAGAAACGCACCGTCTTGATGCAAGTATCAGACGGCAGTTGCGTGATATTGAAAATGAGTTTGTCAAACAAAACAGAAAACTTGTCTAATGAATATCAAACCAAGTGAGGTGTCGAGTGTATTGCTTGAACAGCTGAAAGGCTTGAAGAGCAAGATGGAATATGAAGAGGTGGGAACTGTCCTTCAGGTGAGCGACGGCGTTGTGCGCATATATGGCCTGTACAATGCCGAGGCCGAGGAACTTCTTGAGTTCGACAATGGCGTGAAGGCTATCGTGATGAACCTTGAGGAGGACAATGTGGGTGCAGTGCTGTTGGGCCCTACCGACAAGATCAAGGAGGGTATGACAGTGAAGCGCACCGGCCGCATCGCATCCATAGACGTGTGTGACTGCATGCTCGGTCGTGTGATAACACCGCTTGGCGAACCGCTCGATGGCAAGGGTGACATTGAGGGCGAGAAATGCGAGATGCCGCTCGACCGCAAGGCTCCCGGTGTGATATTCCGCCAGCCGGTGACAGAGCCTTTGCAGACGGGACTGAAGTCCATTGACTCAATGATTCCCATCGGTCGCGGACAGCGCGAGCTTATCATCGGCGACCGCCAGACCGGAAAGACTGCTGTTGCAATTGATACGATACTCAACCAGCGTGCTGCCTACGAGGCAGGCAAACCGGTGTATTGCATATATGTCGCCATTGGTCAGAAGGGCTCTACTGTGGCTTCAATTGTGAATACCCTTCGCAATCATGGTGCAATGGACTATACTATAGTAGTTGCTGCCACAGCTGCCGATACAGCCGCAATGCAGTACTATGCTCCAATGGCAGGTGCTGCCATTGGCGAGTATTTCCGCGATACCGGCCGTCATGCACTTGTGGTATATGATGATCTCTCAAAGCAGGCGGTTGCATATCGCGAGGTGTCGCTGATCCTGCGCCGTCCATCGGGCCGCGAGGCCTATCCCGGCGATGTCTTCTATCTCCATTCGCGTCTGCTTGAACGTGCTGCCAAGATAATAAACCAACAGGAGGTGGCCGAGAAGATGAACGACCTGCCGCCAAGCCTTGTGGGCAAGGTGAAGGGTGGAGGCTCACTCACAGCGCTTCCCATCATAGAGACTCAGGCGGGTGATGTGTCGGCATATATCCCCACCAACGTGATTTCAATTACCGACGGACAGATATATCTGGAGAGCGATCTCTTCAACCGCGGTTTCCGTCCTGCAGTGAATGTGGGTATCTCGGTGTCGCGTGTAGGTGGCAATGCGCAGATAAAGGCAATGAAGAGCGTGGCCGGTACATTGAAAATTGACCAGGCACAGTTCCGTGAACTCGAGGCCTTTGCAAAGTTCGGTACCGATGTGGATGCCGTTACAATGATGGTCATAGAACGTGGCCGCCGCACGAATGCGCTGCTGGTGCAACCTCAATATTCGCCTATGCCCGTTGGTGAGCAGGTGGCGTTGCTTTATTGCGGAACAAAGAACCTGTTGCAAAGTATTGCTGTTGACAAGGTTGCCGAGTTTGAGAAACTTTTCCTTGACGTGCTGCGTTCAAGATACAAGGAGAGCGTTCTTGATGTCCTCTCTGCCGGTGTATTGAATGCCGATGTGGAGAAACTTATTACCGAGGCTGCGGCCGATGTGGTGGCATCGATAAAATAATAGCAATAATATAGAAGTTGACCCAGCGCCCCCTGTCATACTAAGCAAAGCGAAGTATCTCTGTTCAGCGTGGTTATGAGATCCTTCACATCCGTTCAGGATGACAAATTCGCGAATAATGTCAACATTGGGTCAACTGCTATATTATTACCAAAATAATAGATAATGAACCTGAGAGAAGTAAGGGATAGGATAGCGTCGGTAAAGAGCACGCAGAAGATAACAGCGGCAATGAAGCTGGTCTCTGCGGCAAAACTCCGTCGTGCCCAGACGGCCATTGAGGGAATGTCGCACTATAGTGACAAACTCAATGGTATGCTTGCTTCATTTCTTGGTTCTGGCACCGGGTTTACCACAGAGCTTGCAGTCAAGCGTGACTGCAAGAGGGTCGCAGTGATAGCAGTGGCTTCCGATACCGGCCTGTGTGGAACGTTTAATACAAATGTCATAAACAGAGTGCGTGCCGCGCTCGATGGGTATAGGGCTTCAAACATTGAAGTCGAGGTTTATGCCATGGGCAGGAAGATGCACGATGCCGTGAAGAAACTTGGCTATACACCACATGAGGAACTGATGTCACAGTCGTCAACACCGCAATACAGTGAGGTTGCAATAGTGGCGCGCAATCTGATGGCGCGTTTCAGTGATGGTGCGATAGATAAGGTTGAGGTTGTATATTCGCATTTCAAGTCAGCGGCAAAGCAGGAGCCTGTGAATGAAATTCTGTTGCCGGTTGAACTGAAAATGGCCGAGGCGGATTCGCAAGCCGCAGTAGACTATATAGTTGAACCGGGACGCGACGAACTGCTTGGTGCACTTGTACCAAAAGTGGTGGAAGTGAAGATGCAGACGGCACTGCTCGATGCCGTGGCTGCCGAACACGCAGCACGTGTGCTTGCAATGCAGATAGCGACCGACAATGCAACCGATCTGATTTCGGAACTCACTCTCGAATATAACAAAGGCCGCCAACAGGCCATTACCAACGAACTGCTTGACATCATGTCGGGCGCCGGCGCGAACAGATAGCCTGTTTTTAACCCGGCCATGTCATTCAGACAGAGCGAAACGATGAGGAATCTCCAACAAGGATATACGGGATGTCTCTACTACGGTCGACATGACAAATTACGCATGCGTGTCCGTGTGCTCTTCGCCACCGCCACCGTGGGGGAGAACCGATGTGTTCGCCCATGACAACACCCGTAGGGGCGGGGTCTGCCCGCCCCAAAACCGCGGAAAATAACCTATAGGGACACGGCATGCCGTGTCCGCCTTTTCCTACATGGCTTGTCATTCTGCTATGTCATTGTCTTTAATCTTATGGTGCTCCCTTGGGCAGGGGAAAGCTTGTTGCAGCGAGTGAATGATTCTGCATCTTTATCACCTTATCTGTTTCTGTCCTAAATAAAAACAGGCAATTCTTTTCTGTCAAAATAGCAAACACTAAGCCTTGAACAAGGCGCATTTTTGTGGAAAATTTAAAAACAGATACAAAAATGACAAGTGTAAAAGCAATGTTCAGGGCATCTACCGTGGATGCCAAGCAAGGGGTAATCTATTATCAGGTAATCCATAATCGTGTGGTGCGGCAATTGACGACGTCATATCAAATCTATCCCAATGAATGGGATGGGAAAACCATTGTATCTACAGGCGACAATGCGCGTCATGATTATCTCAAAACAACAAGCGAACGCATTGATTGGGACCTGAAACTGTTGCGTTCCATAGTAAACCAACTCGATAACCGCCAACAGCGATACACGGCCGACGACATCATCGCTACATTCAAGCAGTCGGCAAAGGAGTATTCACTCTTCAACTTCATGCAAGGCATCATTGCCCGCTTGCAACAGCTGGGCAAACAGCGCACCAGTGAGACCTACCGCGCAACACTTCGCAGCTTCATGCAATTCCGCGATGGAAAGGATATACCTGTGGAAGAGATTGATGCCGATATGATGCTCACCTACGAGGCGCATCTGCGTAACAGAGGCCTTGCAAGAAACAGCACATCGTTCTACATGCGCATACTCCGCGCAGTCTATAACCGTGCCGTTGAAAAGGGGGTGACAGTAAACAGAAACCCATTCAAGCAAGTATATACAGGTGTCGACAAGACCGTGAAACGCGCAATCACTTTGAAGGCTATAAAGCAGATAAAGAACCTCGACCTTACCTTGCAACCATCGTTGGAGTTTGCCCGCGACATGTTCCTCTTCTCGTTCTACACCCGCGGAATGTCATTCATTGATATGGCATTCCTTAGAAAACGCGACCTTGCAAACGGTGTGCTCACCTACCGTCGTCGCAAGACCGGTCAGCTGCTTTTCATCCGTTGGGAGAAGTGTATGCAGGAAATAGTGAAAAAATACGGCACACTGCCCGACAGCCCATACCTTTTGCCAATAATCACCGCGCCCGGCAACGCCGAGCGCGCCCAATACCAAACAATGCTACACCGCGTAAACTACTGCCTTAAGAAAATAGCTACCCTCGCCGCCATACCTGTTCAACTCACCATGTACGTAGCCCGCCACTCCTGGGCCAGCGCTGCAAAGAGTAAGAATATACCGATATCAGTAATCAGCGAAGGTATGGGGCACGACAGTGAAATGACAACACAAATCTATTTGGCATCGCTTGACACCGCAGTAGTAGACCGCGCAAATGCACAGATTTTGAAAGATTTGTAAAAGGGGAATGGTGTTTAGCAAAAGTTATATCTCTTGGTAAGAGAGGTTCGTATTTTTACAAAACTACATAAAAAAAGCAAGAAAACGATGTCTCTAGCAGATAAAAACATAATAAATCTTTTTGTAAAATAATTTTGTTTAGCATTATTTTTATTAGCGACTTGATTATCAATGGATAGCACTATGCGCTGTATCTCTTACCAAGAGATATAGCGCATAGTGTATATATGAGTCAAATTAAATCCAAAGAGCGAGTAGCCGAACGTGGCGAGGTCTTTACCGCTGAGCGTGAGGTCAATGCAATGCTTGACCTTGTTGCCAATGAATGCTTGAGACCCGATTCGCGTTTCTTGGAACCGGCTTGTGGCGATGGAAACTTCCTGTCGGCCATTCTCAAACGAAAACTCACAGAACTCAGACGTAAATACAAAAAGAGCCCGCGCGACTATGAAAAGCAAGCAATCGTAGCCATAGGCAGCCTGTACGGCGTGGACATAATGAACGACAACGTAGAGGTTTGTCGTGAACGCTTATTTGGTATTTGGGATGCCGAATACACCGCTCATTGCAAATCCGAAGCATCACACGAAACACGTGAAGCCGCAAAGTTCATAATTAACCGAAATATCATCAACGGCAACGCCCTTACTCTAATGTGTGTCGATGCCGACGGCAACGACACCTCTGCACCAATAGTCTTTTCCGAATGGACATTAATCGGTGGCACTCAAATGCAACGCTCCGACTACACCATGTCCGACCTTCTTCTCTACAATGATAGTAGTGAGGGCAATCTGTTCGCACTCACCGAAGAGCAAAAGGAAGAAGGCGGGATATTCTTGAGAAGATATATTACTCACTACAAAAAGGTCCAAGATTATGGAGAATAGTCTGTTTAAGAACGTCTATAATCCTGACGTGCTTTCGTGTATAGCCAATCTTAGCAATGACGAGGTGTTTACACCTCCCGAATTGGCAAACAAGATTATTGATATGCTTCCACAGGAGTTGTTCGAAAACCCCGATACAACATTCCTAGATCCTTGTTGCAAGAGTGGCGTTTTTCTGCGTGAGATAGCCAAGCGATTGATAAAAGGCCTTGAAGGACAGATCCCTGACCTTGAAAAACGCATTGAGCATATCTTCTCGAAGCAACTCTTTGGCATTGCCATAACAGAACTCACAAGCTTGCTCTCTCGCCGCAGTGTCTATTGTAGTAAGTTCCCAAGTAGCGAGTTTTCGGCATATCAGTTCCCCGAAGACAAACCACAGGGAAATATCATCTACCAACGTATCAAGCACACTTGGAAAGATGGCAAATGTATCTATTGTGGTGCTTCACAGAGTGAGTATGACCGTGGTGCAGACCTTGAAACCCACGCTTATCAGTTTATCCATAATTTAGATGTTAAAAAAGTATTCAATATGAAATTCGATGTGATTATAGGCAACCCACCATATCAAATGAGTGATGGAGGAGGAACAGGTAGTAGTGCGATGCCAATATATCATAAGTTTATCCAACAAGCGAAGAAACTCAATCCTCGCTATCTGACTATGATTGTACCATCAAGGTGGTTCACAGGTGGTAAAGGTCTAGATGATTTTCGTGATGAAATGCTCCATGATGAACATATTAGAGAAATTCACGATTTCGGAAATGCAAACGACTGTTTCCCAGGTGTTGCTATTGAAGGAGGTGTATGTTACTTCTTATGGAATCGAGACCAAAAAGGACTATGCAAAGTCTTTTCTCATTCGCAAAACAAGATTACAGCAATGTCTGAGCGACCTCTCTTGGAAAAAGGTGCAGATGTCTTTATTAGATATAATGAGGTAATCTCAATTATTCGCAAGGTAGCTTCTTTCAATGAGGAGAGCTTTTCTACACTGGTCAGTCCAAGAAATCCATATTATTTCAGAACTTCTTTTGTTGAAAGTAAAAGTACAATCAACACATGTAAGGTTTTTGGTGTGGAGAGTGGGAAAAGAGTCTATAAAAACATTGACAAATCGCATATAGAGAGAAATATTGAAGAATTATCAAGACATAAGATATTTATTTCTAAGGCTGACGGAGCAGCTGGACAAATAGGTTATCCTGTCCCTGCCAGAATATTAGGCAAGTCTGAAATTGTGGGTGTAAACACTGCTTGTACAGAGACTTTTTTAAG
>JAFZFO010000041.1 GCA_017555845.1 Bacteroidaceae bacterium
CAGTTGAAGACAAGGCTACCGCTGCCATTGGGGTCTGCCCATACGGCACGGGTAGAAGGCTCGTCAGCACTGCTGAAGGTGAGCTGCTCATATTTGCTCACGCTCGGCTGCTCAGGGGTGTCGGGCACGATGTCATCGTTGTTGCAAGCAACAAAAACGGAAAGGGGAAAGGTTAAAGCGGAAAGCTTTAGCCAATACCCAATTTTATGTTTCATTTTTTTCATAGTTAGTTTTTCTTTTTAATATTCGCTTTCCAAAATTTGTCTCGTTTTGCTTATCGCAACCCACGCGGCACAAAACTGCTCCTCTGCCCGAGGGGAGCTGTCGGCTTGCCGACTGAGGGGAGGGAGTGCTTCGCGTGACCATTTGCTGCAAAACTCGCGATAGTGAAATTTATGTCACTAAGTCCATAAATTTCCCCATTGACTCGTTTTGCTTATCGCAACCCGCTCGGGTGTGACTACTCCACACTGCGAGTGACCATTGCTGCAAAACTCGCGATAGTGAAATTTATGTCACTAAGTCCATAAATTTCCCCATTCTCCACGGCGTGAAGCCTTTGCCGGAGCACCGAATTCTGAATCGTCACTATCGGGAGCAGAGCCTGTAATAGAATTTGCAAGCATAGACTCACATTCTATTTCTACGATATTCATTGCAGGTGAAGTGTAAAGTTTTTTTGTCTGTCTGTTGTTTTTCATATGTTTGAGGTTAGTAAATTACTATAATAAAACGCTACCGCCCGGCGCGTTAAAGCACCGCACGATAGCGTTCATGTTTTGTTATATTTTACTGTTGTTTTTAGGGGGGGGTAACTTGTTGGGTTACAATTGTTTACGGATGTAACAGGGCCGGCGGCCGATGCGGCTGCCAAGACTTTGCTGCTGTATGTTGATAATCGTTTGTCCATAAGAAGTTTACGCGTGCAAAAATAACTTTTCTTTGAAATTATACAAAGTTGTACCCTCTAATTTTTAACACTTGACAATCAATTATTTATTTTTAACTAAAAATGGGTGGAAAATTAAGGGATTTAAAGGAAAGGTTATTAAAGAGGCTCACCTGCCGTTGGTGAGGATATTTTGTTTGTAAGCAGTTCTCAACCTTTTACTATTATCTTATATTCTTTTTGTTGTCGTTTTATTGAATATTACCATTGTGTGCGGTAAACCTCATTGCAAAAGGTTATTCCCCGCCAAGGGCGGAAGGGCACCGTTGAAAAATCCAATGGAAGGTCGCTTGTTTTCAGGCCATTGTGCGAGGCTGTTTGAGTGTCGCGCGGGTATAAATTTTCTTAAATATCCGCGCAGAGCGAGTTCCGCAGCACCCTGAAAACAAGCGATAGCCTGGAGAGACGAGCAAGCGCCCGACCGAGGGTTCGCATTATGCGGCGTGAGCAAAGGGCGCTTGTGAAGATTTTTCCCGTGTGCCTAGTTTTTTGTTACTTTTTGACACCAAAAAGTAAGGAGCGCAAGATTACGGAAAGAATATACGATTAAAGACTAAGGGTAAAAGCTATTGCCAATGGTAAGATTAAGACAAATTCTTACTAAATTGCTACTGAGCCGTATTATTGGTTATTAAAGAAACTGAGGGTTATAATAAGACAATGCGGGAGGGCTATGTTTTTACCCTCCCGCATTGTCTTATCGACGAATAAAAAGCAAACTGTCGTTAATCCTTTGTCAAAACCCAACCGTCGGTTTGGGTGACGCCAATTTCAAATGCAATGCAGTTTAAACTTATTGCGTTGAGAATGCCGCCGTTGACGTTGATAGCGATTCCTGATGAAATTGCATAGTCATAGGCCTTTGCAACGACAACGCCGTCGTTTATGGTGAAACAGTCGGCCTGGATAGCGCGGCTCTTTTTGTCGTCCTCAATCTCTGTGTAGTCTTCGGCAGCAGCTATCATGGTTACCTCGCCGCTGTTGACGGTGACGTAATTGTCGCAGTTGATGGCCTTTGCTCCCTTGCCCTTGCAGTCGATGGCAACCTTGCTGGTTGATATTGTGATATTGCCGGCGCACTTTATACCGCCTGCCGATGTCTCGTCGCTTGAAACTGTGCCATTAGCAAAGCCTGTGAGTTTGCCGCCGCTGAAAGTGGCGTCGCCGTCGCAGTTGATGATCTTTGAACCATTGCCGTTGACAGTTGCCTCAATGATGCCGCCGCTCTGGGTGTAGTTGCGTGTGGTCTGTATTGCCGAGCTCTTCTCGCCTGTGGTGGTGAGCTTGATGTAGCCACCTTTTATATATGCGTCGGGGATTACTGCAGGGTCGGTCTCTTCATACTCTACCTTGATGGCCTCGCCGCCTGCTGTGATATCGAGTTTGCCTGCCTCGATGGTGAGAGTGCCCTCGGTACACTCAATGCCGTTGCTTGTGGCATTGATGGTGATGGTGGGCGAATATGCTTCGGTACGGCCGATGATGAACTTCTCCTTGGTGCGGAATCCGTCCTTGGCTGCAGAGAGAATGTTGATGTTACCACCGCGTACCATAATATAGTCGTCGCTACTTATTGCGTGGCCGCCATGGCTTGTTACATTAAGCGTTCCTGTGCCATTGGTGTAGCCGTCAAAGATGAGCTGTCCTTCGCTGAAGAGTGTTCCCTTCTGGTCCTCCTCTTCGCCATTGCTGCCAATGACTGGGGCGCTGTATGTAGCACCGTCGCAAAGGGTGTTGGTTGTTCCGTTTACGATTGATGCATAGACGGTCTTTCCGCTTTGTATGTTTACAGCTGGGCCTGTAGGGTTGGTGAGGGTTAGGCCGCCGAACAGCAAGCGGAATTTCTTTTCGCTGTATATCTTGAACGAACCGTTGCTGCATGTGCCCTTGAGCTGGTAACCGATTTTGCCAATTGTGGAGTTGATGACAATGTGACCGCCGTTGATGGTGGCTGTAACACCACTTGGCAAAGTGGTTGTCTTTACACTGCCCTCGCTGAATGTGATGGTAATGATGCGCGAAGTTGTGAAATTCTCTACGAAATCGCCATACTCGTCGGTAAGTTCATCGGTGGGTACGGGTTGGGTTATCTCGTTGAAGTTGTCCTTGTCGGCTGCATCAAAAGCCACTGTGGGGTTGGTGTTGGGAATCAACTCTGTGCCGTTGTTCGATACGGGCGCGATGTTGGTTATCTTGCTTGTGGCGAACTGGCTCCACATGCGGTCTCCAAGCTCAATGTATATGACTTGATCGCTTTCCTCGAATATGATGTCGCCTGCTTTTTTGGTGTCAATGGCCTGGTATGTGCCGTTGCTGTTGTTTACATACAGCACTTGTGCCTGCGTAAAAGATGCTGCAAGCACCCCAATGAATAATAATAGTGCCTTTTTCATCTTTTGATTATTTTGGTTGTTCTTTCGTTTGCTTTTACAATGTATATGCCTTGTGGCAGGCCCGCAATGCTTATTGCCTCTCCTTGTGCATCGATGCGTCTGATGAGAAGCTGCATACCGGTAAGGTTGTATACTGCAACTGTTGAACCGGCCTCACTGTTTATTGCGATCTCTTCAGGCGAGAGGTATTCAACAAGGTTTTCTCCGTTTGGATTGATGTCGGCAATTGATGACATGTCGTCGAAATAGATGCGGCTGATGTTGCCCATCTCGGCGCTGCTCTTTGTGCCATCAGTCTGCTCAATATTTACAGTAGTGCCGTTGAATGTTATCTGCTTGAGGTTGTCGAGCGTGAACACCTCGTTGCCTCCCGCTGTCTCCACAACCATGTGTTGTGCTGTGGCTGTGCCGGCGAAGGCAATGAGTGATAATATGAACAATAGTTTTTTCATAGCTGGTTTTCTTAGAGGTCTATTGAGTATTCGAAGCCGATAGCATGTCCGTCAGCCTCGTCAATATCATTTACATCCTGGTAAAGGTAATACAATGATATCGAGTTCTTCTTGTTGATCTTGTAACTGCCGCCAATGCGGTAACGTACTTTGTCGCATCCTTTCCACTCGTCGAGGCGTGTGTAGAGCTCAACAGATGCAAATGGGTTTATCTTGCAGTTGGGGATGTCGTACTTAACACTGAGGCGTGAACGCAGTGTGAGGTTGTGCTTTGCGTCCTTGAGCTCTGGCTCGGTTGTGACAATCCATTCGTTGTCTTCAGTAGACAGGATAGGGTCCATGCCAAGGTCATATCTGTACTTCGTTTCATTGACAGTGGCTGAACTTGTGCGTGTGTACTGGAGGCGCTCGCGCAATCCGAACTCAAAACGGCCTACCTTGTACTCGCCGCTGGCGGTAAGATAGAAACGGTTGCGTATTGTCCAATATTCGTGGTCGATGTTGTATTCATTGAATACATTGCCTTCTTCATCCTCAATCTGGTCCTTGATGCTTGTCTCTTCGGGCTCGTGGGTGTACATGAAACTGTAACCGACGTTGGCCTTAAGCCATTTGAGTATCTTGTATTCAAACTTTGCACCGACAGTCGCGCGCTCTACGTTGTTTACAAAATCGTATGTGCGCAGCTCGGCGTCGGCAACGAACTTGAACTTCTTGTTTATTTTCTTTGATGCCTCGACTGTTGCCCACACACCGAATTCATCCTCGCCGCTCTGCGCGTTGGCATTGCATAGAGGTACAAGCATAAGCATTGCAATGAGCAGTGTGATTATGCTTTTTCTGCTTTTATTTGAGTTTGTACTCATCTGTTGGAGTCTTGAGAGTTGTGTCTACTGAATTGTTTGCCTCGTTACTCTTGTAATACATCTTTACTACAACTGCATCCTTGAGGAAGTCAATGGCTCCCACTTCGACCTTGATGACCTTGAGGCCGGTGCGCTTCTCGAGGTCGGCAATGAGCTCCTCGCGCTTGTCGGGGGTAATGAGGTTGATGTTGTCATACTTGATGACCTTGTAAGAGTAGTGGCTGATGAGCAATTTGGTCTCGCAAAGCCAGGTGGTTGCGATGAACAGTGCGTTGATGATTATTACCTCGCCAATGCTCAATTCGCTGATGGTGAGGCCGTTGATTGCGCTCAAGGCGATGATGATGAACAGGTAGGTCATCTCGCGGATGGCTATCTGTTCGGTGCGGTAACGGATGATGCTGAACATTGCAAAGAGACCCAAGGCAATGCCTGCCTTGAGCTTTACATCGCCAAGGACATAGATGAGCATGAAGGTGCTTATGGCAATGAGTATGTATGTGAAGAAGAATTCACCTCGCTTGCACTTGGGGTAGTAGAGCCAACGCACCACAATCATGATGGCAATGAAGTTGATGAGGAACGCCAACAGGAGCTTTGTCACGTGTTCGGTGTCCATGAACTTGTCGCTAATTCTCTTGTTCTTTACAGATACTGACATCTTCTCAGGCTCGGCAAAGTCATCGTCAAACTCGGCAATGGCGCTTGCGGGTACAATCTCTGTTGCGGCAATCACGTCCTGTGACGCTTCAACGGTTACAACCTCGTTTGTTGCAGCAACGGAATTCTCTGTTGCAAGTTCCTGTGCCTGGACAAATATTGTCGAGCAGATAAGCAATAGGGTAGTTAAAAGTTTCATTGTTATAGTTTTATCGTTTGTTTTCCATTTTTTCAATCATTCTCAGGCGCACCTTGAAGTTGTTCTTCTTCAGCCGGTCATTGGTGAGTGCACTACCAATGCAGTACTTGCTGAAACCGGAGCGTTTTATGCGTGTGTCGCGCAACAGGTCCAGTGCCGGTGACGGGACATTGCCGTCGCGCTTGAGCTCAATGATGGCTACATGTTGCAGCTGCTGGTGTCCATCGCTCTTGAGGTGGTGGAATTTCAGGTCGAAGTCGATGGTCAGTCTTTCGGTCTTGTCATAGTTTACCAATGTTATGCGGCAGAACCAGTTCTCGATGACAGGAGAAATCTCATCTATGGTGTACCAGGCGTGTTTTGCCATGAATGGAACAACGTTCTCCAATTCTTCGCCAATGGTGTGCTGCCCTCTCACGGATATACGTTTCTTCTTTGTGCGGCCGTGGTTGTTCTTGTTCTTGATCTCAAAGAATGTGTCGTCGCTGTCAAGATAGGTGCGCACCCTGATCTTTTCCCTAACCTTGCGTCCGGCATGGTGTATGTTGTACATCTGGTAGTCGTCCGTGTCGAAATAGGTGGTATGGTAGCTTGCGATGCGCTTGCCGTTGACTTCCTGAATGTAGTATTTGCCACGCACGGCAAGCAGGAATGAATGCAATTGCTCAAGAGTGGCCACGAATTTGGTGTCCGTCCTGTTCATTAGCTTGATTCCCGACATCTCTTCGAGTGTTATCGGGGGAAGCTGGAGTGTCTTTTCGGCAATTTTGTCCATATAATTGCTAATGCATAGTTCTCTTATTTTACAAAAATAATCAAATTAATTTAAAATTCAATCTGCTTTGCATTAATTAACTAATAGATTAAGCGAAATGGCTGTTTTGACGCATCAAAAGGTCTGTTTCCATTTTGTTTCTTGTTGCGGATTTCGTATCTTCGGTACGTGTTTTAAAACAATGTTTTATGGCTGGAATAAATTACAGGGAGATAATAGATTTCTATTACCCGTTGGATAATGAATTGAAAAAGATTTACAATATACATGCCGAAAAAGTTACGGAACTTGCTCTTGAAATGGCACGCAAACACCCTGAACTGGAGTTGGATCTCCAATTCATTGAAGAGGCAGCCATGTTGCATGATCTTGGCATTTTCTTGACCGATGCGCCACGTATATATTGTTGTGGCACTGAGCCTTATCTGTGTCATGGATATCTTGGTGCCGAGCTGTTGCGTTCGCGTGGATATGAACGCCATGCGCGGGTGTGCGAACGTCATACCGGTACGGGGCTGACAAAAGAGGTAATTGCGTCCAATGATTGGGGCTTGCCGGTAAAGGATTTTGTCCCCGAGACTTTAGAGGAACAACTGATATGTTTTGCCGACAAGTTCTATTCAAAGACAAAATATCTTGAGACGGCGCGTACTTTTGAGCAGGTGGTGGAGAGTATGTCCCGGATTTCGCCCGAGGCGGTAGAGAAGGTCAGGTGTTGGGCAAAAATGTTCATGTAACCGGCCGTGAATGCGCTCTCTTGCGCGCGTTTTATAATTTACTATGTTTTTTATCTTAAAAATAAGAGAAAGCTCCTTTTTATTTCGTATTTTTGCCTTTCGTTCTGATAAATGGGTAAATGAAGCATAAGGCAATAGTATTTTTTGTGGCAATGATATTGCTGGTTGGCGCCTCGGTGGGGGCGTTTGCCAACAGTTTGCCGTATGCGTTGAATTTTGCCCACATTTTGCCGGCAGATTCACTGGTTGCCGCCTCTGATACAGTGCCTGCTGATTCCTTGAACTCCAAAGCCGCAAAAAAGGAGGCTATAGATGCTCCTGTCTATTACGAGAGTACCGACTCAATGGTGTGGTCCACCAATGGCAATGCCTTTCTGTATGGTAGCGGAAAGGTTGTCTATGACAAGATTGAGTTGAGCGCTGATATCATTTCAATGAATATGGACAGTAGTGTCGTGCATGCATTCGGCCGTGCCGATTCGGCCGGTGTAGTCAGTGGCTTGCCTGTATTTGTCGATAGCGGAACTCCTTATGAGTCGGAAAGGATGAGCTACAACTTCAAGAGCCGCAAAGGTTTCATCAGCAATGTATACACGCAGCAGGGCGATGGCTTCCTTATGGGTGGCAAGACGAAGAAGGACTCTACCGATGTGTTCTATTCACAGGATGGCATGTATACTACATGTGATGCCGAACATCCTCACTTCTATATCAAGTTGACACGTGCAAAGGTCCGCCCCAAAAAGGATGTTGTATCCGGTCCATTGTATTTGGTCGTTGAGGATGTGCCGTTGCCATTGGCTCTGCCATTCGGATATTTCCCCTTTACAAGCAAGTATTCGTCGGGTATAATAATGCCGACATATGGCGATGAGATGGAACGCGGTTTCTATCTGCGTGACGGTGGATACTATTTTGCGATAAGTGACAAGATTGACCTTAAATTGACTGGCGAGATATATACAAAGGGATCTTGGGGTGTTGGCGCAGCATCTACTTATGCCAAACGATACAAGTTTTCCGGTAGTGTAAACTTCAGTTATCTTGTTACAAAAACTGGAGAAAAGGGTTTGCCCGACTATGCTGTCGGAAAGAACTTCAGAATTGGTTGGAACCACAGACAGGACGCCAAAGCGCACCCCAACAGCAACTTCTCGGCAAGCGTGAATTTCTCTACAGCCAATTATGAGCGTTCAAATCTGAGCAGTCTTTATAACCCGGTGCTCAGTTCGCAGAGTACGAGAACCTCAAGTGTGAGCTACTCGCGTACATTCCCTACTATAGGTCTTACACTTTCTACATCAATGAATCTTTCACAGAATGTGAAGGACTCCATAATTTCGCTGAATTTGCCGAGCCTCAATGTCTCATTGTCAAAGAAGTATCCTTTCAAACGCAAGAAGCGCATGGGCGAAGAGCGCTGGTATGAGAAGATCTCATTGTCGTATAGCGGTCAGTTCAACAACAGTATATCTACAAAGGAGTATCTGATACTCAAATCCAACTTCCTGACCGATTGGAGCAATGGTGTCAAGCATAGCATTCCCATCAATGCAACCTTCCAGCTATTTGACCATATAAACATTACGCCAAGCTTCAATTATACCGAGCGCTGGTATTTCAAGAAGGTCAATCAGTCGTGGGATGAGGTGACGAACAGTGTGGTGCGTGATACTGTCGGCGGTTTCCATAGAGTGTATAACTATAACTTGGCAGTTTCGGCCAATACTACATTGTATGGTTTCTACAAGCCTGCAGGTTTCATAAAGAACAGCCGCATACATACTATACGCCACGTATTCAAGCCGTCGGTATCGTTCAGCTATGCTCCTGACTTCGGTGATGAAAAGTATGGCTATTACGGAACTTATGTCTACACCGATGACAAGGGTGAGGTACGCACTGTGGAGTACTCTCCATATCAGGGCGCAATGTATGGTACGCCATCCAAGGGAAGGACCGGTAGCGTGTCGTTGAATGTCAGCAACAACCTCGAGATGAAATGGCGCACCAAGACCGACTCTTTGAAAAAGATCAGTCTCATTGATGAGATCGGCGGTTCGCTCTCATACAATCTGGCGGCAAAGACAAAACCGTGGAGTAACCTGTCGACACGTCTCAGGTTGAAGCTTACCAAGAGCTATACTTTCAATTTCAATGCAACATGGGCTACTTATGCCTATGAATTCAATGACAAGGGGCAGGTTATTGTAGGAGATAGGACTGAATGGTCATATGGCCGTTTCGGCCGTTTCCAGGGAATGAGCCATAACCTTTCATATACATTGAACAACAAGACATTTGTCAAGCTGAAGGATTGGTTCAAGAGCAAGTTCGGCGAAGGCGAGGATGATGAACTTGCCGATACGTCGGGCGATGAAAACAAACTTGATCTTCCGGAGAAGGGTGGAAAACCGGGGCGCAAGGCCGAGAAACCGAAAAAGGCCGATCTTGATGAGGATGGATATATGCCTTTCAAATTCCCATGGAGCGTCTCCTTGTCATATGGTATAACGATGGCCGAGGACAGGAGTGCCGAGATTAATTTGAGGAACATGCGCTATCCTTACAAGTTTACCCAAAACCTCAACATATCAGGTAATATAGGTATCTCGGACAACTGGCGTATAAACTTTACTTCGGGATATAATTTCGAGAACAGGAAGTTGACTACTACTACAATGAACATTTCGCGCGATTTGCACTGCTTTGAGATGTCATGCGGTATTGTGCTTGCGCCATATGTCTCATATAACTTCAGTTTCCGTGCGACATCGCAGATGTTGGCCGATGCCTTGAAGATTGACAAGCGCAGCAGCCGTAGTTCAAATGTACAGTGGTATAACGACTAATGTTGAATGTTATATAAAATAATTGATGGCAGCCTTTGGGCTGCCATCAATTATTTTGTCTTTTATTACCATATTATCTCGCTCTTTCCTTGCTCTTTAAGATAACTGTTGGCTATGCTGAAATGGTGGTTGCCGAAGAAACCTTGATAGGCCGACAGTGGAGAAGGGTGTGGTGATGACAATACGAGATGCTTGCTGCGGTCAATGAATGCGCCCTTCTTCTGGGCGTAGCTTCCCCAAAGAATGAAGACAATGCCGCTGCGGCGCGATGCAAGTTCACGTATCGCAGCATCTGTAAACTCCTCCCAACCGCGTTTCTGGTGTGAACCGGCCTGTGCGGCACGTACGGTCAATGTGGCGTTGAGCAACAGCACGCCCTGATCGCTCCATCTTGTCAGGTCGCCGTCCTGTGGAATAGGGGTGCCCAAGTCGCTTTGAATCTCCTTGAATATGTTCAGCAATGATGGCGGAAAGGGAATGCCTTTGTTTACCGAGAAGCAAAGGCCGTTGGCCTGGCCTGCACCATGGTATGGGTCCTGGCCAAGTATCACAACCTTTACCTTGTCGAATGGGCAGTGGTCAAAGGCGTTGAATATGAGTCTGGCAGGTGGGTATATGGGGGTGCCGCCGGTATACTCCTCTTTCACGAACTGTGTGAGTCTTGCAAAGTAGTCCTTCTCGAACTCACTTGCCAGTACCTCTTTCCAGCTCTGTTCTATCTTTACTTCCATATATTATATAATAGGTATGTTCATCTCCTTGCATTTGTTGCGCATCTCCTCGGGCCAGATACTTGACTGTATTTCGCCGATGTGCGCTTTCTTCAGGAGCAGCATACACAGACGTGACTGCCCGATACCGCCTCCAATGCTGAGTGGCAGTTCTCCGTTGAGCATTCGGCGGTGGAAATAGAGCTCCTTACGCTCCTCCTTGCCCGATTTCTTGAGCTGGTGCAGCAAAGCTTCGCGGTCAACGCGGATGCCCATTGATGACAGCTCCATGGCTTTGCCAAGTACATCACTCCATATCATGAGGTCGCCGTTGAGTCCGTAATATCCGTCCTCGTTTGCTGTGCTGTAGTCGTCATAGTCGGGTGCACGGTTGTCGTGTGGAATGCCGTCGCCAAGTTCGTTGCCGATGCCGATGATGAACACCGCACCATGTTCTTTGGTGATGGCCTCTTCGCGCTCTTTTGGGGTGAGGGTGGGGTATTTGAGACGTAGCTCCTCGCTGTGTATGAAAGTGATTTTCTCAGGGAGTGAGGGCTTCAGCTGTGGGTAGCTTTCGCTAAGGGCAAATTCAGTGTGCAGGATTGCTGAATAGATGTCGCTTACAATCTTGCGCAGGAACTCGGCAGTGCGTTCTTTGGCGCAGATTACACGCTCCCAGTCCCATTGGTCGACATATAGTGAATGCAGGTTGTCCAGCTCCTCGTGTGCGCGTATGGCGTTCATATCGGTGTATATGCCGTATCCTTGTGAAATGTTGTATTCGGCAAGTGTGACACGTTTCCATTTTGCCAGTGAGTGTACAACCTCGGCAACTGCTCCGTTCATGTCCTGGATAGGGAAGCTTACGGCGTTCTCGTAGCCGTTCAGGTCGTCGTTCAGTCCTGTGCCCTGCAGAACAAAAAGAGGTGCGGTCACTCGGCGCAGGCGAAGTGATGACGAGAGGTTGAGCTGGAATGTCTCCTTTATCTGTTTGATGGCCAACTCGGTCTGTTTCAAGTCGAGCAGCGGGTTGTACTCCTTTGGTAATTTATATAATTTCATAATGTGTTTGACAAATTGCTTTTGTTTTGCCTGTTTTTGCTGTTCTTTTTAAATTTCGGTGCGTGGTTTGCTTTCCTATTATTGGCAAAGATATATGTTTTGTTTTTAAAATGCTAACAAATGTCGCTTAAAAACAATCCTTTTTGTGCTATTTCCTGCACTTTTTCTTTTTTTGGCAATCCGGCAATTGTTTCTTTGTAATTTATTGCTATCTTCGCACTCGCAACCGGAACGCGGTTGTGACGGCCCTGTAGCTTAGCTGAATAGAGCATTAGATTCCGGTTCTGAAGGTCGTGGGTTTGAATCCCACCGGGGTCACCGGTTATAGAAAAAGAGAAATGACGTCGTCATTTCTCTTTTTCTGCTCTTATATCCTTTTCTATTATTTTGGCAATAGTGAAAACCTGATAGGTGGCATCCATATAGGCTTTGACCAATCCGCGCTTGCCGTGCATGATCTCTCCCTTTATGATGTAGGTGCGGAAGAAACGCCATAACGGCCTGTAGAACAGCGCCCACATACCATAATTCTTGTGTGCCTTCCTTACGACTTCGTTGTCGCTGTATGTGTCGGCCTTGCTTATCTGTTGTTTTATGGTCTCGTCGGCAAGATGCTTTATCTTGAACCTTACGGGAACTTTGCCGACCGGTCCATCAATTCTTGGAACGGCGTGTATGGTGTGTGGCCAATCGACCTTGTCGCGTTTCATGAAACGTAGCTGGTAGTCTTTCGTAAGCCTGCTGTAGCCGTATTCTCCTAAATACATATTATGCCTTGAAATGAACATTCCTGTGGGGCAGCCGGGCTGCTTGATGCTGTTATAAAGGTATTCGCGCAGCTCGGGAGTGATTACTTCGTCGGCATCCACTACCAGAACCCATTCGTGCTTTGCCTGCTGAATGGCAAAGTTGCGGGCGGGCTCTACAATTGTTATGTTGCCTTTGGGGAATGTCACTATCCTGCAACCATATTCTCTGGCAATTCCAATGGTGTTGTCGGTGCTCTCCATGTCGCACACGACAACCTCATCGAAATCCTTTACTGCATCAAGCACCTGTGAAAGGTGTTTTTCTGCATTGTATGTGTTGATTACTACGGATATTGGCATAATTTATCTGTATGCTCTTTTATCAATATGCTCTTGCAAAGAGTACGCGGCGTGCCGATGGCTTGCCGGTTACCATGCATGTACCAGGGGTCTCGTCCCAGCCCAATGGGATACAACGGATGGTTGCCTTTGTATCGTTCTTGATCTGCTCCTCGGTCTCAGGTGTACCGTCCCAGTGTGCGAGGATGAATCCACCCTTCTCAATCTCGGTCTTGAACTCCTCGTATGTATCCACAGTGCGTGTGCATGCCTCGCGCATTGCAAGTGCCTTGCGGTGCAGGTTGGCCTGGATGTCATCGAGCAACTCCTTTACGAAAGCTGTGATACCCTCTATTGAGCGTGTCTCCTTCTCGAGTGTGTCGCGGCGCATAACCTCGATTGTGCCGTTCTCAATGTCGCGTGCGCCAAGTACAAGACGTACGGGAACTCCCTTGAGCTCGTACTCTGCGAACTTGAAGCCAGGGCGTTTGTTGTCGGCATCGTCGAACTTCACTGTGATACCCATCTTCTTGAGCTCGGCGATCATCGGGTCTGTTGTCTCCTTGATCTTTGCAAGCTGCTCCTCGTTCTTGTAGATTGGAACGATTACAACCTGGATTGGCGCAAGTGCCGGTGGCAATACAAGACCGTTGTCATCAGAGTGAGTCATGATGAGAGCACCCATAAGACGTGTTGATACGCCCCATGATGTTGCCCATACATACTCGAGGTTGTTGTTCTTGTCAACGAACTGTACATTGAATGCCTTTGCAAAGTTCTGTCCCAAGAAGTGTGATGTACCGCACTGGAGTGCCTTTCCATCCTGCATCATACCCTCGATGGTATATGTGTCGAGTGCTCCGGCAAAACGCTCGTTGGCCGATTTTACACCCATTACAACGGGCAATGCCATGTAGTTGTTCGCAAAGTCGTTGTATACGTGGAGCATTGTCTGTGCCTCCTTCTCTGCCTCCTCGCGTGTAGCGTGTGCAGTGTGGCCCTCCTGCCACAAGAACTCGGCTGTACGCAGGAACAGGCGTGTACGCATCTCCCAACGCATTACGTTTGCCCACTGGTTGACCATGATTGGCAGGTCACGGTATGACTGGATCCAGTTCTTGTATGTGCTCCATATGATGGTCTCGGATGTGGGGCGTATGATCATCTCCTCCTCAAGTCTTGCTGCGGGGTCAACAACCACGCCACTGCCATCCTCGGCATTCTTCAAACGGTAGTGTGTCACAACTGCGCACTCCTTAGCAAAGCCCTCTACGTGTTCGGCCTCGCGGCTGAGGTATGACTTTGGAATCAACATAGGGAAATATGCGTTCACGTGTCCTGTCTCCTTGAACATGTCGTCAAGTGTACGCTGTATCTTCTCCCAGATGGCGTAGCCATAAGGCTTGATTACCATACATCCTCTCACAGGTGACTGCTCGGCAAGGTCTGCCTTGATCACCAAATCATTATACCACTGCGAATAGCTCTCGCTGCGCTTTGTAAGATCTTTTAATTCGGCCATATAATCTATATTTGTTTGTGTCTTTATATTATCTGCAAAAATACGAAATATATTGATATAATAACGAATTTCGGCGTCTGTTTTTGCCGATACTTTATTTTATCTCCAATTAGTTGTGTGAGGCTTGTCGGAAATGATAATTTTAGTTAACTTTGCGCAAAATTGAAACTAAAAATTGTTGTAGACATGAAATTCATCAAGACTGTTTGCGCAGTGCTCTGTTCTGCGCTTATTCTTTCAAGTTGTGGCAGCTGGAGCAATTTGGCAAAAGGCACAACAATCGGTGCTGCAGGTGGTGCAGCAGGTGGCGCTCTCATTGGTGCGCTTATTGGTAAATTTACCGGTAATACCGGTGTAGGTACAGCGGTTGGTGCAGCTGTGGGTACTGCTGTTGGTGCCGGTACAGGTGCTTTGATCGGCAATAGAATGGATAATGCTGCCGAGGCTGCTGCATTGGTTGAGAATGCTACAGTTGAGACCATTACCGATGCAAACAACCTTACTGCAGTGAAGGTAACATTCGATTCAGGTGTGCTCTTTGCTACAAACAAGCACTCTTTGAGCAAGAAGGCCCAGGAGAATCTTGCTGAATTTGCAAAGGTGTTGGTTGAGTATAGCGATGCCGATGTTGTGGTATATGGTCACACCGATTCTACCGGTACCGATGCTATCAACAACCCATTGTCAGTCAAGCGTGCCGAGGCTGTTGCCAACTATCTTTTGACAAACGGTGTTCCCGAAAGTCAGATCAAGAGCGTAGAGGGCTTCGGTTCAACACAGCCTGTAGCTGATAATGCTACAGCAGAGGGTCGTGCCGAGAACCGCCGTGTCGAGATCTTCATGTACGCAAGTGCAGAGATGATTGAGGCTGCAAACAACGGTACTTTGGAATAATAAACCATTTGTTTCCATAGAAGCGGCTCCCGTTCCGGGGGCCGCTTTTTGTTATTTTGAGGCTGTTTGGATGTATTCTTGAAAATAATGTATACATTTGTACCTTATAATGTGTATCCATATTTTTTGAAAGGTAGTTCAACATGAAGAAAATACTTTACTGCATATCGGTTTCAGTGCTTTTTGTCTTGAACAGACTGCCGTTCTGTGTACTATATCTGATATCGGACATACTCTATTTCCTCGTATATTATATTGTCCGTTATCGTCGTGGAATAGTCCGTGACAATCTTGTGAAATCCTTCCCGGAAAAAGATATCAAGGAGATAATAGGGATTGAAAAGAAATTCTACTCCTCGCTATGTGACTGGTTCGTGGAGATTATAAAATATTACGGGATGAGTGAAAAGGAGGTGCGCAAGAGAATGGTGATTACCGGTCTTGAAGATGCCCGTCGCATAGTTGCCGAGGGCCGTTCCTGCGTGTGCTATATGGGTCATTTCTTCAATTGGGAGTATGTGACATCCCTCTCACTATATTTCGATGACAAGGACTTGGTTGTAGGCGATGTATATCATCCGTTGGAGAATAAACAATTTGACAGGCTGATGAAAAGGATGCGCGACCAGTTTGGTGCCGAGTCAATAACTATGGCCAACACACTTCGTCGCATAGTGCAGATTATAAAGGAAAACAAGAAGTATCTGATAGGCTTTGTCGCGGACCAGGTGCCAACGTGGGAGTCAATCAACCATTGGGTGGATTTCCTGCATCGCGACACCCCGGTATTTACAGGTACCGAGAAGATTGCCCGTCGCACGGGAGCGGCTCTGTTCTTTGTGAGGATGAAACGCGTGAAACGTGGCTATTACACAGCGCATTTTGAACTCTTTGCCGAGGATGCTTCAAAGATGGCGGAGTTTGAGCCTACGGACCGCTATTATGAATTGCTTGAGGCAGAGATAAAGGCGAATCCCGAGCTGTGGCTCTGGACACATAACCGCTGGAAACGTACACGTGCCGGATATGAGAAACGTGAGAAAATCCGTGCCGAAGGACGAAAGCGCCTGTTGGAGAACAAAGAATGAAATGTTGTAGAAAACACCTTTAAAAGCGGCATCTGAAAACACGTATGCCTGTATGACGCTTGTTCTTTGCGAGATAGTCCCGTAGCGGTAGTCTATCCTTTACAACTTCTCCTTTGCCGCTGGATGCGTGCAGGAGACACAGTATGCCTTCATTATAATAGGCAAAACCTATATGGGTGACATCAAGTCCGGGGATGGATGTCGTAATGGCTACAATGTCCCCGGTTTTTATATTCTCACCTCCTTCTTTACTTAATTTGTCTTTTGGAATATAATTTACTTCTACTCCGCGGTAGGGGATCTCCTGCAGTTCAATCTCGTTCACGAATTCGGGGTTTTCAGCAAGCAACGGGTAGCTGCTCGGATGTGTGCTCATGAATTTCAGGTTCAATAGTTGTGTCTGACTGCTGATTTGTGGGGTAACCTCTTCTATTATTCCTGTTTTTGCACTATCTGTAATCCACCAGCTTATATAGTGCAGACGGCTTGTGTATCCCTTGTTCTTGCCGTTGCGGTAGCGTATCGTTTCAAGGTTACGGCAAACATCTGTGAACTTACAGCTGTTCTCATCGGCACTCTTTGCTATGGCGAGAACAAGTTCCACGAATGTGGTGCAGTCGAGTTCTGTACAACTGATGAATAGCGGCTCTTCAATGCCTTGTTCCAACGTGCCTGCAACATATTTCTCGCCAATGAACTCGTTGGCTATGGCTATGATGCGTTCTCCTGTAGCCTCTCCCGTTCTATGGTCCAAGCGGTGCAGAATCTCTTCTATTCTTATGCTGTCGGCGTTTTCGCAGATTGTCTTTTGCGATATCGCCGTTAATGGCATCAATGCAAATAGTATTATGGTAAACAGGTTTTTCATGTTGGTTTGTTCTGCCGTATATTGGATATTTATCTCAAATATACGAAAATATTGTTTTTTAATGCTTATCTTCGCTATGTAAAAATAATATTGTTCGATATTTTATGTTCAAACATATACTTTCGTTAATTCTATTGTGTGTCTCTGTAGCAGTCAATGCGCAGTCTTCACGCTCTTTTGTGCAAAATGTGCGCACTACGCAAATTATGCTCAATGATGAGTGGGGGCAATTGCCGGTTATGCAATTGGGAAGTGACGATGTCCTGCACTTCTCATTTGATGAGATGTCGCATGTGTATCACCGTTATACCTATAGGATCGTGCATTGCAATGCCGATTGGTCACAGTCTGATCTGTTGGAAATAGATTATCTCGAAGGATTCAACGATATACCGGTTGATGAATGGGAGAATTCGGTAAATACGACTCAGCTTTACACGCATTATGAATTCTCCATTCCCAATGAAAATGTGGTGCTGAAGGCTTCGGGCAATTATCGTATCGACGTGTTTGATGACGAACAGGATGGGGAGCAACCTGTCGCTTCGTTTGAGTTTTCTGTTGTTGAGCCATTGGTGTCGTTTGAGGCTTGGGTCAGTGGCGATACTGACCGCTCTTTCAATGAGGGCGAGCAGCAAGTGTCGTTTGCGGTGAGATATCCATCTTTTGTGGCATCGCCGGCAAGTGAATTGAGAGCAGTTGTCTATCAGAACAACCGCAGGGATAATGCTGTATTCAAGCTTACGCCTACCTATGTTACAGGCGACAAGGTGGAATATGTACATAATGACAGGCTTATATTCGATGCCGGCAATGAGTATCGCCGATTTGAGATTGCCGATCCTAATTCCCCGGGAGAGGGTATAGAAGATGTCGTGTATGCCGATTCTTACTACAATGCAGTGTTGTATATGGACAAACCACGAGTCTCCCATTCCAATTACCGCGACGAGAACGGCCGTTACTTTGTCAATACTTTTGAGGGATTCGGCACACCAATCGAGGCCGATTATATGAATGTGCATTTTGCGCTTGATATGCCGCGTCGCGCAGGTGGTGATTTCTATCTTTTGGGCGATTTCTGTGGCAACGGGTTCAGTGAAATGAACAGGCTTTTCTATGATGAAGAGGGTGGGTATTATTTTACATCATTGCCTCTTAAGATGGGTGTTTACAACTATGCTTATGTGTGGGTGTCGTCAACATCGGGTAGAGTGGAGAATGTGCCTGCCGAAGGAAACTTCTTCAATACGGAGAATGAGTATCAGATATATATGTATTACCGTGGATTCGGTGACAGGGCCGACAGACTACTCGGTGTCCATAGTGTAAGATACAAGATCAATTGATTCTAATACAAGAAGGCGGGCTGCATCACAATGCAGCCC
>JAFZFO010000042.1 GCA_017555845.1 Bacteroidaceae bacterium
ATATGTATCAAAAATATGTGGAAATTTGGGAACCATCAAAAAGCAGCCTGAAAGTGTTAAATTTTAGAATGTATTGATAATTAAAGGTTTACAAATGGTTATTTCTGGTTGTTTTGGTTGTTTAGGGCTTCCAAATACAACCATAGAAGGCATTGACACCTATAGTTTCTACACTATTGGGTATTGAAATACTGTTCAACGATTTGCAGTTGTTGAAAGCATTGTCGCCAATGCTCTTTATTCTATTGCCAAAAACAATGCTTTTCAGTGATGAGCAACCATTGAAAGTGCTCTGTCCAATACTTTCCACGTTTGCCGGAATAGTGAATTCCACAAGACTTGTACATTCCATAAAGGCCTTTTGGCCAATGGAGTTTATGGAACCAACAATCTCTACCTTCTCTAATTTGCTGCAGCTATAGAAGGCCTCTTCAGTGATTTCAGTAACTCCCTTGTTTAAAATTATCTCTTTTAGAGCCGGAAGATTCTTGAATATCTTCCCAAAATTGAACCCGATGCTGACTTTTTCAAGTGCAGTGCATCCCGAAACAAAACTTCCGCTTGTGATTTCTGTTACCGATGCAGGCAAATAAATCTCCTTGAGAGCTGTGCAGTTGCTGAATGCGTTCAATCCAATCTCTTCGATTCCATCTGAAACTATTACACTTGTCAGTTCTGTTGAACCCGAAAAAGCTGTGCCTCCAATACCTTTTACCTTGCCCTTTGATGTGGTGGCCGGTATAGTGATGTCTCCCGAGTATCCACCGTCTTTCCTTGTAACATATATGGCACAGGTGTGCGATATGGTTTCCATTGTGATAATATCTTTTTCCTCATGGACGTCGATACGGTATTTTATCCCATTCTCAATAAACTCTTCGTGTCCTTTGGTGTCATTGTGGTTTCCTATAGCACAATCTATCTGTGCATTGGCTATGTTGCTTGCCAGTGTCAGCAGTAAGAATAAAAGTTTGACGTATTTCATTTTGTAGCTGTTATAGTGCCTGTTAACTAATGATTCTACAAATTAAATCAAATTCATCGTGAAAACAGCACTTTTTTTTAGTTTTTTTCGAATCTGTTGCTGTCGCATCAGATTCATTTACATTTTTTTGCTACCTTCGCGCAAATTAATTGAAAACTATATTACTATGAAACGAGACAGACACATTTTCCAACTTATAGAGACAGAATATCGCCGCCAGCTCAAGGGTATTGAACTCATTGCATCCGAGAATTTTGTGAGCAATGAGGTCATGCAGGCTATGGGCTCGGTGCTTACAAACAAATATGCCGAGGGCTATCCCGGCAAGCGCTACTATGGCGGTTGCGAGGTAGTGGATATTGTTGAGGAGATTGCACGCGAGCGCCTCAAGGAACTCTACGATGCCGAGTGGGTCAACGTTCAGCCACACTCTGGCGCCCAGGCCAATGCAGCAGTTTTCCTCGCCGTGCTCAACCCCGGTGACAAGTTCATGGGCTTGAACCTTGCCCATGGCGGCCACCTCTCTCACGGTTCGGCAGTGAACACATCAGGCCTGATATACACACCTGTTGAGTATAACCTCAACCCCGAGACAGGCCGTGTCGACTATGACAAGATGGAGGAGACCGCCCTTCGCGAGAAACCAAAGATGATTATCGGTGGCGGTTCGGCTTACTCACGTGAGTGGGACTACAAGCGCATGCGCGAGATTGCCGACAAGGTTGGCGCTATCCTTATGGTCGATATGGCACACCCTGCAGGTCTCATCGCTGCCGGCTTGCTCGATAACCCTGTGAAATATGCCCACATCGTAACCTCAACAACTCACAAGACCCTGCGTGGTCCACGTGGCGGTGTAATCATCCTTGGCAAGGACTTCCCCAACCCTTGGGGCAAGACAACACCAAAGGGCGAGGTAAAGATGATGTCGCAGCTGCTCGACTCGGCAGTGTTCCCCGGCATCCAGGGCGGTCCGTTGGAGCACGTCATTGCAGCCAAGGCCGTTGCTTTCGGCGAGGCTCTGCAGCCCGAGTTCAAGGAGTATCAGGCACAGGTAAAGCTAAACGCCGCAGTTCTTGCACAGGAACTTATGGACCGTGGCTTCGGCATCGTTTCGGGCGGTACCGACAACCACTCGATGCTTGTTGACCTCCGTGGCAAGTACCCCGATTTGACAGGTAAGGTTGCCGAGAAGGCACTCGTTGCGGCCGACATCACAGCAAACAAGAACATGGTACCATTTGACACCCGTAGCGCATTCCAGACATCGGGTATCCGCCTTGGTACACCTGCCATCACCACACGTGGCGTTAAGGAGGATATGATGCCGTTCATTGCCGAGATGATTGAGACCGTACTCAGCGCCCCCGAGGACGAGAAGGTTATCGCTGCCGTCCGCGCAAAGGTAAATGAGACAATGGAGCAGTTCCCATTGTTCGCCTATTAAAAACTGAAAACTGAAAATGGAAAGGTGAAAGCGGAAAGGTTGCCTCAAAGCCAAATTTCAACCGCACTCAGTGCGGTTAAAATTGAAACTTGATACATTTTTGGGCGTCTGTTCTTGTGAGCAGGCGCTTTTTTTATCCCAATATCATCAAAACAATCTCCAATATTGCTTGTTCCTTATTATACATCAAAAGTGAAAGTTATGAGCAATTTGAAGATTACTGTTTTTTCGGACCCTGTGTGCACCTGGTGCTGGGGTAGTGTGCCCGTGTGGCGGGCGTTGACCTATCATTATGGCAACAGCGTTGAACTCGATCATGTCATGGGCGGAATGATTGAGGATATAAAGACCTATAACAACCGCCGCTTGTCGATAGGTGGCGACATTGCCCTCTCCAACCGTAAAATCCACGACCATTGGACCGATGCATCCGCTGTGCACGGCATGCCGGTCTGCGAGCATGGATTCCATCTCTTTTCGCAGGAGCACCCGTCAACAATACCGCAGAACCTTGCCTATCTTGCAGCTCGTGTCTATGAGGCACGTTATTCGGGCGAGGTCAAAGCCGGAGCATCACATCACTATCTGCGCCGTCTGCAGGAGGCAACAGCAGTCGATGCCGTTGTGACAGGCGATGTCGATACGCTTGTCGACATGTCGGCAGTCGTTGGCTTTGCCCCCGATAAGTTCCGCGACATTTATGTCAGCGATGTCGTCAAGACACTTTATGACGAGGGGAAAGCATTCTGTCGCAGCTACGAGGTAACATCCTTTCCCACCTATCTTGTTACCTACCGTGGCGAGGAGATGATGTTGCGCGGATATTCAACGTTCGATGTCGTACGCAACTGTGTCCATCAGCTCTCGTTCGGCAATGTAAAGCCTATTGATGACGGGCGCGGGGAGTTCACTGCCGCTAATGTGCTGCGCTTCATGGATAGCTGTGGCTCGGCCTATCCCGTAGAGATTGCCACCGCCTTCGGGCTGGCAAGACGCAACGGGCACACAGCACTCAATTTTGAATCCTACGAACAGTTGCCCGATATGATTGATGCTCTTGTTGAGGCCGGCGAAGTGGCTGTTGCACCACACGGCAATGGCTTCATATGTTACAAACTCAATGGACACCATCCCAAGCCGCATGTTTTTGATCGCAAATATGCCAATGCGGGAGAGTGAAAAGATGACTGCGCATGTGGGAGAGGAAAATGTTGCCTCTTCCACATTTTTTTATAACTTTGCCCACATCAAATAAAATGTCGCTATGAGAAAACTGATATACATGACCGCTGTTCTGCTGCTTGCCGCATGCAGTTCGCCAAAGGATATGAAGGTGCGCATGCACACCACTGCCGGTGTAATTGACCTCTGCCTTTATGATGAGACTCCCAAACACAGGGACAACTTTATCAAACTTGTCAAGGAACAGCAGTTCGACTCCTTGCTTTTCCACCGTGTGATAAAGGATTTCATGATACAGGGTGGCGACCCCACCTCAAAGAATGCTCCGGCCGGCGCTCTGCTTGGCGAGGGCGACCTGGGCTACACCATTGAAGCGGAATTCATGCCACAGATCCATTTCCACCGTCGCGGAGTGCTTGCCGCTGCACGCGAGGGCGATGATGTTAACCCCACAAAGGCCTCATCGGCAAGCCAGTTCTATATCGTTTGGGGTAAGGTATATACCAAAGAGCAACTCGATGCCTACAAGGAGTATTATCAGCGCCGCACCGGTAGGGAGTTGACGGTAACTCCCGAACAGGAGGCCGTCTATACCACTGTCGGCGGTACACCGCATCTGGATGGTGAGTACACTGTCTTTGGCGAGGTTATCAACGGCCTTGAGGTGGTCGAGAAGATACAGAGCGTTGCTTGTGATGAGAACGACCGTCCATTGGAGGATGTCAGAATTATTAAAGTAGAAATGATAAAGTGATATGTTGAATGTAGGCGATAAGGCCCCTGATTTTCTTGGGGTTGACGAACAGGGCAATGAACAGAGAGTGAGCGACTATGCCGGCCGCAGGCTCGTTGTCTATTTCTATCCCAAGGACAGCACTCCCGGCTGCACGGCCGAGGCTTGCTCCCTGCGCGACGGCATGGACGACCTTGTTGCAGCAGGCTATGCCGTTGTGGGAATAAGTGCCGACAGCGCATCATCGCACCTGCGTTTCAAGGACAAGCAGCAACTTAACTTTCCGCTTGTTGCCGATGTGGACAAGAGCACTATAATGGCTTTTGGAGCATTTGGCGAGAAGAAGATGGCGGGCAGGGTGTATATGGGCATCATACGCACCACATTTGTCATCGACGGTGGTGGCATCATTGAACGCGTGATAACCAAGGTCGATACAAAGAATGCTGCAAAGCAGATTTTGAACACATTATAAACTACTAATTCAAAACATTCAGACTATGTTTCCTTTTCAGTTTTTGAATGAGGTTGCTGCCGATACAGTAGCAACGGCAGGGTTCTCGGAAATGATGTCAACCATTTCGGGTATGAGCCCCGATGAAATCAAACAGGCGCTTACAGCATTGGTGCTCTCTTTGACCGTGAAAATCATCAAGGTGCTGTTCATCTGGTTTGTAGGCCGTTGGGTGCTCAAACGTATTGTCAAACTAATAGTACTCTTGCTTCAAAAGCATATTGACAACGATTCGGTAAGGACTTTTGTTATCAGCATCGTTGATGTTGTGGTAATGATATTGCTCATACTCATGATCATCGGTGTCCTTGGCATTGATACATCATCCTTCATTGCAATCTTTGCATCGGCCGGTGTTGCCATCGGTATGGCGTTGAGCGGTACGTTGCAGAACTTTGCCGGTGGTGTCATGATACTTCTTTTTCGTCCTTTCAAGGTCGGCGATTTCATTGAAGCACAGGGCGTTGCAGGTACCGTGAAGCAGATTCAGATATTCAACACTGTAGTGCACACCGGTGACAATAAGGTGATCCTTTTGCCTAATGGTGCTGTTTCAACAGGTATCATCAACAACTACTCACGCGAGCCAAAGCGTCGCCTTGATATGACCTTCTCTATCAGCTATGGCAACGATTTCGAGAAGGCAAAGGAGGTTCTCCTCAAACTCATTGCTCAGGATTCGCGTATCCTCAATGAGCCGGCCGAGCCATTTATCGTTTTGGGCGAGATGGGTGCAAGTTCCATTGACATCATTGTTCGCGTATGGTGTAACCAGGCCGATTATTGGGGAATAAAGTTCGACCTCAATCAAAAGGTCTATGAGACATTCCCACAGGAGGGCTTGGAGTTCCCATTCCAGACTTTCACAGTGAACGTTACAAAGGAATAATACATTCTTTCCCAATCATATCAAAGCGCCCCGTAAGGAGCGCTTTGTTTTTATGTGCACTCCAATTGTTAAATCTCGCGCTGCAATGAAAATTATCAATCTGTAAAATGTGTTAAAAGACATATTTTTTGTAATTTTGCACGCCGTTTGCAAAAGAGTGTTCCACGTAGTCTGCAAATGAAGCATTTTGCTGTGAAAAACAAACAAATACATCATAATGAAAGCAAAAAACATCATTGATTTTCATCCAAAGTTCATCGATGCGATGAAAAATTACTCTCGTGAGAAGTTCTCGGCCGACGTGATGGCCGGAATTATCGTTGGTATCGTAGCCATTCCGCTTGCCATTGCATTCGGTATTGCCAGTGGAGTAGGTCCAGCCGAAGGTCTTATGACTGCAGTCATCGCGGGTCTGCTCATCTCAATTCTTGGTGGTTCTAAAGTGCAGATCGGTGGCCCCACAGGCGCATTCATCGTCATCATCTATGGTGTGATACAGCAGTATGGCGTGGCAGGTCTTGCCATCGCTACCGTTATGGCCGGTATCATACTTGTTGTCATGGGCTTGTGCCGTCTTGGTACAATAATCAAGTTCATGCCTTACCCCATCATCATCGGTTTCACAGGCGGTATTGCAATCACCATCTTCTCAACCCAGATCAACGATCTCTTTGGTCTTGGCATTGAGAGCGTTCCTGCCAACTTCGTCGACAAATGGGTGTGCTATGCACAGAACATTGGCAAGATCGATTACTGGAGTGCCGGTATGGGTATCCTAAGCGTGGTGCTCATTGCCCTCACACCAAAGTTCTCGAAGAAGATCCCCGGTTCATTGTTGGCAATTGTTGTCATGACCGCCATCGCCTATGTCTTGCGCGAATATGCCGGCGTGACATCCATCAAGACCATCGGCGACCTCTATGAGTTGCCTTCAGGTCTTCCACCATTCACAGCACCTTCACTCCCCGAGGGCAAAACACTTTTTGCTGCAATGCAGGAACTTGCTCCTGTCGCATTTACAATTGCAATGTTGGGCGCTATCGAGTCATTGCTCTCTGCAATGGTTGCCGATGGTGTCATTGGCGACCGCCACAACTCTAATACCGAGCTCATCGGTCAGGGCGTAGCAAACATCGTTGCACCATTCTTCGGCGGCATCCCTGCTACAGGTGCTATTGCCCGTACAATGGCAAACATCAACAACGGTGGCCGCACACCTGTTGCCGGTATCGTGCACACACTCGTGCTCCTGCTCGTGTTGCTTTTCCTCGGTAGCCTTGTACAGCTCATCCCAATGTGCTGTCTTGCCGGTGTCCTTGTAATGGTATCATATAACATGAGCGGTTGGAGAACAATTGTTTCAATGTGCAAGAGCTCAATGTCAGGTACAAGCGTACTCTTTGTTACATTGCTTCTCACAGTGTTCTTCGACCTTACATTGGCAATTGAGGTTGGTCTGGTAATGGCTATCGTATTGTTCATGCGCCGTGCCATGGCCAGTGCGCACATCTCTGTGGTGCGTGATGAGATGGGCGTACACAACGATGGCGAGAAGGACGAGTTGCTTACTATTCCTGCCGGCGCCGAGGTGTTCGAGATCGAAGGTCCATTCTTCTTCGGTATCGCAAACAAGTTCGATGAGCTCACACGCAACACCGATGCAATGCCAATCCGTATCATCCGCATGCGTAAGGTCACATTCATCGATGCTACAGGTTTGCACAACCTCGAGATCTTCATCCACGCATCGCACAAGGAGGGTAGAACAATCATCCTCTCGGGTGTACACGACAACGTTGAGAAGGCTTTGCGCAAGGCCGGTCTTGTCAAGCTTGTCGGTGCCGAGAATGTATGCGCCAACATCCATCTTGCCCTGCAGCGTGCACAGGAGATTTCAGATTCTCTCGCAGCTTCAAAGTAAGGGCTGCATACCATGAACACACAGCCACGACTCACTCCATGGGTATATATAGCCGCATTCCTGATTGTGGTTATATGGGGCTGTACGTTCGTGCAGACAAAGGTGCTGATAAATTCGGGCTTGCGTCCCGATGAAATCTTTACCCTGCGCTTTGTCATTGCCTATCTGCTCATGCTGCCCTTCTCGTGGCGCAGGCTGTTCCTTGGCAGTGTGAAGGACGAGGTGACCGCTTTTCTGCTTGGACTTTTTGGTGGCTCGCTCTATTTTATTGTCGAGAACTACGCGCTTGCCTTTGGCTACTGCTCAAATGTCTCGCTCATAGTATGCCTCACACCTTTGGTTACGGCACTCATCGTGGGCTGGCGCTATCCTGCCGAGCGTCTTGGCAAGGCAGGTGCCGTGGGCTCCGTTGTGGCAATGGCCGGAATGGCACTCGTTGTCTTCAACGGGAACTTCGTGCTCAAGCTCTCGCCCCTTGGCGATATACTGGCACTTGCCGCATGCCTTTGCTGGGCGCTCTATTCATTGCTCATAAAGCATCTTGGCGCGCGCTACGACAATATGCTCATCACACGCAAGGTCTTCGGCTACGGCCTCCTCACCATCATCCCCTTGCTCTATTGGCGCGGAATGAACATTGACATTGTCATTGCCGGCGGTGTGCAGGTATGGGGCAACATC
This sequence comes from Bacteroidaceae bacterium, assembly GCA_017555845.1. Lineage (GTDB taxonomy): Bacteria > Bacteroidota > Bacteroidia > Bacteroidales > Bacteroidaceae > HGM04593. The sequence continues at coordinate 8,353 of JAFZFO010000042.1, forward strand.
ATATTCCTGGGTGTTGTGGCATCAATGCTCTGTTTTCTTGGCTGGAACTGGTGTCTTGCCCGTCTTGGCACAGTGCGTGCAACCAATTTCCTCTATCTGAATCCTGTGGTTGCCATAGTCTCATCGGCCCTTGTTCTTGGCGAACGTGTTACCTGGATTGCCATTTCGGGCGCCGCTCTCATTCTTGCCGGTTTGATATATATCGACAAGCATCGTTCGCATTGACAATTAGTAACACTCTTTTCTCACGCAGCTATTGACTCGTGATGAAAAAAGCACTATTTTCGCAACTCATTTTTAAAAATACGATATGGAAACTTTGGATGGCAGGCTGGTTGTCGGTGTCTCTTCGCGAGCACTTTTTGACCTTGAAGCCGAGAATGAAATATTTGAGAAGTATGGCGTGGCGCGTTATCGTCAGTATCAGGAGGAACACGAGGATGAACCACTTGAAAAGGGAACAGCCTTTTACCTTGTGAAGAGCCTGCTCGAGCTCAACAAGCAGGCCAACCGTCCCATTGTCGAGGTCGTCGTGATGTCACGCAACAGCCCCGAGACAGGCATGCGCATGCTCAAGTCGCTCGATATGTACGGCCTTGACATTACCCGCGTAGCCCTTTCTGGTGGCGAGTCACTTTCAAAATATCTCAAGGCGTTCTCGGTCGATCTCTTCCTGTCAAAGGATGAGGGCGATGTGCAGCGCGTGATGGACTCTGGCATCTGTGCCTCGGCGCTCATCTATGCCCCTCCAACCGATTTCAACCCCGAGGAGAGCCGCGTGAAGATCGCTTTCGATGCCGATGCCGTCATCTTCTCCGATGAGTCGGAGTGCCGCTTCAAGCGCGAGGGCTTCGACGCCTTCTACAAGTACGAGAAGGAGAATGCCGATATCCCATTGAAGGAAGGTCCTTTTGCCAACCTGTTGAAGAAACTCTCGCAGATACAGGAGTGCCTCCCAACCTCCATCGAACTCTCGCCACTGCGCCTTGCCATTGTCACATCGCGCAGCTTGCCATCGCACTTCCGCGTCATCAAGACCTTGCGCAAGTGGGGTGTCTATGTCGATGAGGCCTACTTCCTTGGTGGCCTGCGTAAGGATGAACTCCTCAAGGCCTTCGGTGCACACATCTTCTTCGATGACCAGGATACACACCTCTCATCATCGAGCAAATATGTACCATCGGGCAAGGTACCTTATTATTCCGACTCGCAGATAAATGAAGTGGTGCGTGAACGACAAAGACAGAAAGAGGCAGAAGCAAACAAAACCGAATAAAATATGTTTAATTGATGGCCGGCAATGACGCCGGCCATCAATTTTATCTTTTTATGAAAACTTTGCTCACTTCCCTCAAATTCATTGTCATTTCGTTGCTTGTAGGGTACATCTCAATGTTGTTGCAGAGTGAATCCATGACAACGTGGTATCCACTGCTCCAAAAGTCATCACTTACCCCTCCCGGATATGTCTTCTCCGTGGTATGGAGCGTGTTGTATGTACTCATGGGACTGTCGGCCGGCCTTGTGTGGAGCCGCCGTTCATCCATGGCAAGGGTTCTCATGTTCCTGTTTTCAATACAGTTGTTCCTGAACCTCTTCTGGAGCTTCTGCTTCTTCTTCCTGCAGCAACCGTTGGTGGCCTTTGTCGTTCTCATTGCGCTGTTCCTCACTGTTGCGGCCTATGTCATCGGCTGTTACGGGCAGCGCAAAGTTGCTGCATTCCTCAATATCCCCTATCTGTTGTGGCTACTCTTTGCAACCTATCTCAACGGCTATGTTGTGGTGTATAATTAGGGGAAAGGTTAAAGGTGAAAGGGAAACGATTAAAGGTTAAAGGATTAACGGTTAAAGGGAAACGATTAACGATTAACGGTTAAAGGTTAACGATTAAAGGTTAACGAACTCCGTTCCTCGTTTTTCGTTCAACGTTCAACGTTAATCGTTCAACGTTAATCGTTCACCGTTCCTCATTTCTCGTTCTTTATCTTTTTCAACAGTTCCATCTGGTGTGCGTTGAGCTGTGGTAATACAACCTTCACGGTTACAATCATATCGCCGGCTCCCTCGCTCTTGTAGTGGGGGAGTCCTTTTCCGCGCAGGCGCAGCCTGCTGTCGGGCTGTGTGCCTGCCTTTATGTTTATCTTTATGTTGCCGTTGAGCGTGGGCACGACTACCTCTCCGCCCAGCAGCAGTGTGTACATGTCGCACGTTGCTGTCGTGAGCAGGTCATCCCCTTCGCGTGTAAAGCGGCTGTCGGGCTCAATGCGGAACGTTATGTACAGGTCGCCACGCTCCTTGCCATACGCGCTTTGTCCGCCATGTCCCTTTATCCTTATCTTCTGCCCGTCAGCAACACCGGCAGGTATAGTAATGGCAATCTTTTCGCCATTTATCTCCAGTACTCTTTTTTGTGACGTTGCAATATCCTTCAGTGTCAGTTGCAGCGTTGCCTGCAGGTCTTCGCCTTTGCGCTTCCGGGCATTGCTGTATGCCGCGCCGCCAAAAAGCTGCTCAAAGAAATCGCTGAAACCGCTGCTGTTCCCGGCACTGCGGCTGAAATCGCCAAACCCCTCGAAACCACCGAAACCAAAACCCTGGGCGCCACTCCTGTATGCGCCCGCGTTGCGCTGCTGCGCTTCGAACTCCTCGCTGTGCTTCCAGTGCTCGCCATACTCATCATATCGCCTGCGTTTCTCGGCATCGCCCAGCACCTCGTTTGCTTCGTTTATTTCCTGGAACTTTGCTTTGGCCTGCGGGTCATCCTTGTTAAGGTCGGGGTGGAATCTTTTTGCCAATCTGCGGTACGCCTTTTTTATCTCATCCTGCGAAGCGTTCTTTTCCACGCCCAGAACCTTGTAATAATCAATGAATGCCATACTGTTTTTGGTTTATGAACAATTGAAGCCCTTATAGGGTTGTCTTAAATCAATTTAACGGCCTCTTATTTGTTCGTTTGCCGAAAATGAACGATATTCGCGCCATAAATCAAACCTGCAGAATGAAACATCTTTTTCCAATCCTTTTCCTCTCGTTGTGCGCGGCCTTCGTATCGTGCGACGAAGAGTATGACCCCGACATGGCCGAGTCATACTATACTCCTGCACCCGGCAAGCGCCTGGTAGAGTCAGTGAAAACAACCTTCAACGAGAACGGTGGCGAGGCAATCCATGAACACCACTTTGAATACGATGCAAAAGGCCGCATCAAGGAGATCAATTCAAATCTTGTGATATATTCTCCTGTTGTGATAAACTATTACGACACTATCTATTACAAGTGCAACATGACAACCAGTGCCAACTATTTCTATCGTGGCGAGGAACTTGAAGTTGCCTTTACCGTGTCTACGGTATACCCCGATCTACCCGGCATGAACCGCTATTCAAGCAGTTCAAATTTCGGTATCTTCGATTCGAATGGAGTGCTCAGCCGCTTCTCTCAGGCCTCATATGAATACTCGGCTACATTGTTGCAGCAGGCGTATACCGATGGCGAAATCTGTTTCGATGTATCCCGCAACAGCGACGGCAACGTTACAGGTTACAAGAAGTACCTGACATCTACCGGTCAGGTTTACGAAAACAAGGTAGGCATGTATCACTATCATCCAATCAAGAACAAGACCAATTTCGACTTCTCGGCCTATTTCGGTTATTGGGGTGTTGAGCAGTGCGTGCCCATGATTGCGCGTCCTTATCGTGCTCCATACCAGCTGGCTGCTTTTGGAATGGTTGGTGCCACCAGTCCTAACCTACCTTTCGGCGTCATTGAACGCGGTGCCGACGGCAAGGACAACTACATCTATGGCGAGTGGGAGTTCGACAGCAAGGACTATCCTCTATCGTACGTGGATACAGAGGGACGTAAGACTGTCATTACATATTGCGATTAAAACGGCCGACAGTCCCGTCCCGGCAGCCCAAAGATTGCAAAATCCAAGAAAAAGGGTGGCGTATGCAAGAAAGCTTGCATACGCCACCCTTGTATATTATCACTTTTTGTCAGTTCAATTCATGCGATATTGCATATTCGTATTAGAATAATTCTCTTGCGCCAAAGAATAAACGAATATTAACTTATACCGTTATGAAAAGAATCTCAATCTATCTTACAGCCATTATGGCATTGGTTATTTGCAGATATAATCAAGATACCTGATAATGGCCTTCTGGCACACCGGGCAGAAATCCGTCAGTGCCTTCATCATGCACTCGGGCCATCCGCGGAACACGCCTTTCTCAAGGTAACCGCCGCCCTCGTAAGCACCAATTACCCAATCCTTCTCGGTTGAACCTTCGGGAGCGACAGTAGGTATTGGAGTACCCTCGGCAATCATATCCTCCCATTTGCCCTCGAACTCCACAAAACGTGTGAGATTCGCCTCCCATGGCTCCTTGCCGGCAGGGTAGAGCGCGCTCACGGTGTTGCCAATCTCAATATATTCATCGCCAAGTCCCATCAGTGAGTGACCGAACTCATGTACATACACCTCGCCAGTCTTGCCTGTCTTTCCTGCAGAGCCAAGTCCGTAGAAATTATATATTCCGCCACCGCCATACTTGTCGGTGTTGGTAAGGATGAAGATGCTCTCGTATGGCGCGTTGGCAGCAACATCCCTCACTCTCTGGAACTCCTCGGTCATCTGGTAACGCTCGCTGTTCAGTGTGTAGAAACGGCTGCCAAGCAGGTTGTCAACCCATTTGCCAATGCCGGGCTTGCTCACTCCCTTCTCTTTCGATGGAGCCCACACAGCACGTACGTTAATGCGGTGGCTATTCTCGGTGAATGGTGCGTAGCTGAAAAGAGCGTCGCTCCACATGCGGCACGACGCCAGGAACTTCTCCTGCTCGTCGGCAGTGAAACCGTCGGGCAACAGCACGATGTCAAGGCTGTGGGCAACGTCACCGCCAATATGGATGTCAATGCACTCGTACTGTGGCTTCTGGAGTGCAATGTTGTAGTCGTTTACCTGTACATCCTGTGTGTACTTCTTCTCCCACTCCTTTGTCACCTTGTTGCGGGCATAGAACTCAATGCTGAAGTCCTTTGCAGGCTCGGGGAAAATCACGCCCTCGGGGAACGAGCGGCTTGTAACTACAGCCTCGGGAGTGGTCTGCCACTCGTTGAACAGGGTACAGTAGTTGTTTTTGTATATAACCTTGCCTGTAGCCTTGTCAATGATTCTGAAGTGCTGTTCGCCATAGTCGAACGGGTTGATGAGCGACACCTCCGAACCGGCCCACGCACCCTCGCGGATTACCTTGTCAAAGTAGTAGAACTCCTGCTTGCTGTCGCCTGCGTGGTGAAAGTCAAAACGCATGGTGCTGCCTGTGAAGAACTCCGCGTAGTTGACATTAGTGTCTATTGTCTTTGGCGCTGCAGTCATTTCCTTGCCGCTGCTGCACGATAGCAGTGCCGCCGCTGCCAATGCAAAAAGAAAACATTTTCTCATATCTGATTGTTATTTGGTTATGTGGAATGGCGGAACGGCGCTCACGCAGGGAAACTCCTTCATGTTCCGGTGTGCAGCCTGCTATCCGTCTGTTTGAGCAACAAAGGTATGAAAAATATCGCATAGCCTCTCTTTTAACTCTTGTTTTTTGTTCTTGTGTTAAATTAACAGCGGTAAAAGTTGATGCTTTGGTGCTTTGTTTGTATTTTTGCAGAAAGTTCGCATAATAAATAAAAAATATAAAATTCTATGAAAAAATTATTTGTAATTGCTATTGCTGCATGTGTAGCTTTCTCATTCACATCTTGTAAGTCTTCAAAGGACAGCGCATACAAAACTGCTTATGACGAGGCTCGTCAGGCTGAACTCGCCGAGGGTAACGGTCAGCAGAGCGAGGCTGTGGAGATTGCTCCGGTCTCTTCAGCAAACGCAAAGTCAGACGTTGACACAACATACCGCACCGAGAAGGTTGTCCTCTCATCAGGTGCCGAGGGTTCACTCAAGGCTTTCAGCGTTGTATGCGGTAGCTACAGCAGAAAAGAGGGTGCCGATAACATCCGTCAGTCATTGGTTGACGAGGGCTACAATGCAATCGTTGTACAGAATCCTTCAACTGGTCTCTATCGTGTAGTTTGCGCTTCATGCGACACAAAGGAAGAGGCAGCTCTTGCACGCGACAAGTTCAAGGCAGAACACCCACGCAACAACGATTATCAGAAGGCTTGGTTGCTTTACAATAAATAATTTCAAAAGGCTTCCACTGAGGAAGCCTTTTTTGCAGATACAATTCGGACAATATGGAAAATAGCACTCAAGGATATACCGTAAAGGTGTATGAAGGCCCGGTAAAGAGATATTGCCAGACTCTTGACCTCAAGGATAACCCCGAACTCATTGCCGAGTACCGTCGTCGTCACAGCGATGGCGAGGCATGGAGCGAGGTTCTCGACGGCATCCGCGCAGTAGGTATTCTGGAGATGGAGATCTACATCGTAGGTACACGCCTGTTCATGATTGTGGAGACACCGCTCGATTTTGATTGGGACAGTGCTATGGCACGCCTTTCAACACTGCCACGCCAGCAGGAGTGGGAGGACTATATGTCCGAGTTCCAGCAGGCTGCCCCCGGCAGCTCGTCAAACGAGAAATGGCGTATGATGGAGCGCATCTTCCATCTGTATGAGAAAAAATAAAACCTGATAGAGAGAATGGATAACAAAAGCAAGTTGATTGACAAACGGTACTTGTTGCCGTTTATCCTTGTCACTTCCCTGTTTGCACTTTGGGGATTTGCCAATAATATAACGAGCCCCATGGTGGCAACGTTCCAGACCCTTATGGAACTGCCGGCGTCCAAGGCTGCCCTTGTGCAGTTCGCCTTCTATGGCGGTTATGCAACCATGGCTGTGCCCGCGGCCCTTTTCATCCGCCGCTACAGCTACAAGAGAGGTATCCTCATTGGCCTTGCCCTCTATGCCGTTGGAGCATTGCTGTTCATTCCTGCGGCAGCGCAGCAGAGCTTTGCATTCTTCTGCGTGTCGCTCTATATCCTCACTTTCGGTCTTGCCTTCCTGGAGACAACCGCCAACCCCCTAATCCTGTCATTGGGTTCAAAGGAGACATCTACACGACGTCTTAACCTTGCACAGGCTTTCAACCCCATAGGTTCATTGCTGGGTATGTCGGTGGCATCACTCGTTGTGTTGCCAGGTCTCTGGTCCGACCGTCGCGATGCAGCAGGCAAAATCATCTATTCGGGATTGCTCGATGGCGAAAAGGCTCTCATACGTGAGCACGACCTCGAAATTATCCGTGATTCATACGTGGCTTTGGGTATTGTGGTGTTGCTCATCCTCATTGTCTTTGCCCGTGTGATAATCCCTAATCTGCAGGGTCAGAAGACAGTCCATGCCGACAACAAGGCAACCCTCATCAACCTTTGGAACAACAGAAAATACCGCTATGGAGTAGTAGCCCAGGTGTTCTATGTGGCAGCGCAGATAATGGTGTGGACATTCGTTATCCAGTATGCCGATAACCTTGGCATCAACAAGGCTGTTGCCGAGCGCTACAACATCTGTGCAATGATACTCTTCCTTTGCGGCCGTTTCGCCTCAACCATCTTCATGCGCTATTTCAAGCCCGGTATCCTGTTGGCTCTTTTTGGCGTGTGCGCAACACTTGCCACTCTTGGAGCAGTTGCCATCGATGGAATGATGGGACTCTACAGCCTCATTGCCATCAGCTTTTTCATGTCGCTCATGTTCCCCACAATTTATGGTATCGCACTCGAAGGTGTCAACCGTGAGGATACATCACTTGGCGCGGCATTCCTTGTCATGGCAATTGTTGGTGGTGCGTTGATGCCACCATTGCAGGGAATGATTATAGATGCAGGCACCGTGGCAGGCATGCCGGCTGTGAAGTTCTCATATCTGCTCCCATTGCTCTGCTTTGTGGTTGTGACAATATATGGTTTCGGCTGCCGAAGAATGCAGAGACAAAAATAATACACTCATGGCAAGAATATTGGCTATTGATTATGGCAAGAAACGTACCGGCCTTGCAGTGACCGATGAGCTGCAGCTCATTGCCGGTGGCCTCACAACCGTTGCGACCGCCACGCTTGTCGATTTTATTCTCGACTATGTAAAGCGCGAACCTGTTGAACGCATCGTTGTTGGCTTGCCAAAACAGATGAACAACACACCTTCCGAGAATATGTGCCGCATTGAGCCTTTCGTGAACCGCATGCGCAAACTCCTGCCCGATATCCCGGTGGAGTATCACGATGAGCGTTTCACATCGGTGCTTGCCCATCAGGCAATCCTTGCATCGGGCATAGGCAAGATGGCCCGCCGCAACAAGGAACTTGTTGATGAAATCAGCGCCACCATTATACTGCAGTCGTACATGGAGAGCCGACGCATGCAGAAAACGGAACGTTGAATGTTGAACGAGGAACGAAGAACGATGAACGTTGAACGGAGAACGAGGAACGTTGAACGAGGAACGAAGAACGAAGAACGTTGAACGAGGAACGAAGAACGAGGAACGAAGTTCGTTAATCGTTAACCTTTAACCCTTAATCGTTAATCGTTAACCGTTAATCGTTAATCATTAATCGTTAATCGTTAATCGTTTCCCTTTAACCCTTAACCCTTAATCGTTAACCGTTAACCGTTAATCGTTAACCCTTAACCTTTAACCTTTAACCCGTTAACCGTTAACCGTTAATCGTTAATCGTTAATCGTTAATCGTTATAAATATAAATTTAATACTATGATACTACCAATTTACCTTTACGGCCAGCCCGTACTCAAGAAGGTTGCCGAGGATATCGATGCTGAATATCCAAACCTCAAGGAACTTATTGAAAACATGTTCGACACCATGCACCACGCCCAGGGCATCGGCCTTGCTGCGCCTCAGATTGGTCTTGCCATCCGTTTGGTGGTTGTAGACCTTGATGTACTTGCCGAGGACGAGCCTGAGTTCAAGGATTTCCGTCGCGTGTACATCAACGCCCACATCATTGAGACATCGGACGAGACCGATACAATGGAAGAGGGTTGCTTGAGCCTGCCCGGCATTCACGAGAAGGTTACACGCCCTTCACGCATCCACGTTACATACCTCGACGAGAACTTTGTTGAGCACGACGAGTGGGTTGAGGGTTATCTTGCACGTGTAATGCAGCATGAGTTCGACCACCTCGAGGGTAAGGTCTTCTCGGACCGTCTCTCGCCACTGCGCCGCCAGATGAACAAGAACAAGCTCGGCGACCTTGCCAAGGGCAGAGTATACTGTGACTACAAGGTAAAGCGCGTGTTGCGATGAAACTACGCAGGGCAATAGCAGCCACTCTTGCGCTGCTTGCCCCGTTGTTCTGCTTGGCACAGTTGAACACTACGAGGGTTATGGAAATAGGGCGCAATGCGCTCTATTTTGAGGATTATGTCCTCTCGATCCAGTACTTCAACAAGGTAATCGATGCCAAGCCCTTCCTTCACGAACCCTATTTCTTCCGTGGCCTGGCGAAATTCTATCTCGACGACTTCATTGGTGCCGGTGAGGATTTGACCCTTGCCATAAGCCGCAACCCCTACGTTGCCCGCAGCTATCAGCTGCGCGGTCTCTGCCGTGCCAATCTCGACAGCCTTGAACTTGCCGAGCAGGACATACGCACTGCCATCAAGTACGACCCGCAAAACCTCAATATGTGGCAGAACCTTGCCGGTGTGGTTATGCAGGCAGGGGAGTGGGAGCGTGCCGCCGGAGTGGTGGACTCGTTGCTCCTCTTTGCACCACGCTACAGCGCTGCCTATGCCATGCGCACGCAGATTGCCATGAACATGCAGGACACGCTCACAGCGCTTGCCATGGCCAACAAAGCGGTCTCATGCGACAAATATTCGGCAACCGTGTACGATGCCCGTTCCATGGTGCATTACTCTATGGGTGCATATGAGGAGGCCGAGGCCGACCTCAACAAATCTATAGACTTGCTGCCCAACAGGAGCGAAAGCTATGCCAACCGTGGCCTTGTGCGCTATCAGCGCGAGGACCTTCGCGGAGCACTTGCCGATTTCGATATGGCCGTCTATGCCGATTCTACCTCTCTTACAGCGCACTATAACCGTGGACTCCTTCTCATGGAGTTCGGCGACAACAACAAGGCAATCAAGGATTTTGACATGGTGCTTGGCGTGGACCCTGATAACACCCTCGCACGTTTCAACCGTGCACTCCTGCGCTCGGCCATCGGCGATTACAAGGGCGCCAATGAGGATTTTACCATTGTCATTGACGCCTACCCCAATTTTGAGTATGCCTACAGCTGCCGTGCCGAGGCGCGCCGCAAGATGGGCAACATCTCTGGTGCCAAGGCCGACGAGGCATGGCTCTTCAACCGCCGTCAGGAGATCTATTTCAATGGTATAGCGTCCGTGCAACAGGAGTATTCGGCCGATGCCGACTCCGTACGCAAACGTTCCGATGAAAACGTGCGTAACTATAACAAGATGATTGTTCCTGCCGATGTCAATACAAAGCAGTATGTTACCGAGGCGCGCGGAAAGGTGCAGAACCGCAATGTATATGTAGAGCTTGAGCCGCTCTTTGTGCTCACATGCTACAAGGACGAGAATGCATCCTCATGGCAAGGCTATAACAAACTCGTTGAGGAGCTCAATGCCATGCGCCAGGGCTGTCGCCCATTGTTGCTTACCAATAAGGAACGTGCACTCACCGGCAACGAGGCGCAGTTCCACTTTGCTCATATCGATGAGGTATCAAAGAGTGTCACAGCTGCAGGCGATGATGTCGTGGCACGCCGTGAACGAGCCCTCGATTACTATCTGTTGCAGGATATAGAGGCTGCCATGAGTGATATAGATAGGGCTGTGCAGGCGTCCGATGGCGACTGGAGCCTCTATTTCATGCGCGCCTTCATCCGTTACAAACTTCTTGAGGTCAATAAACTCAACGGTGCAACCGAGGCCGAGAACCTTATGCCCCAGCAGAATACGTTCCTTGCAGGGCTTGACTATCGCCTTGTCAAGGATGACCTTGACCGTGTCGTGGAAATGCAGCCAGCCTTTGTCGAGGCCTATTTCAACCGCGCCAATGTATCGGCAAAACTCAACGATTTTAAAGCTGCAATTGTGGACTACTCTATGGCTATTGCGTTGAACGACCGCTTTGCCGAGGCCTACTATAACCGCGGCCTTGCAAAGATATATACCGGTAACACCGAAGGCGGCGTGGCCGATTTAAGCAAGGCCGGAGAACTGGGAATGTACCAGGCGTATAGTGTGATTAAAAGGTTTAGGTAAAAACCACAGCCTTAACCTGATGCCTGCGCTACCCGCGACTAATCGCTGCAAGTGTTGTCGATTAATAAATTGACAAAGCCGCCTGATCGCACCCCGCGCGGCATGACCTATGTCCATGCTACGCGCGACTAATTGCTGGCAGCTTTATCGATTAAAAAACTTGAGGAGCGTTGCCGCTCCTCAAGTTTTTTAATTCCACAAATTGCCCCATTTTTGATGCGTGGCTTAACGAGACCCGCACGGCGTGACCGATGTCCACGCTACGTGCGACCAGCCTCTGCACGCATCAAAGGAGCCAGCTTGTGTCTCCACTACATTCGTGGGGCACCTGGAACTAAACAATCAGGAGCGCTATG
>JAFZFO010000043.1 GCA_017555845.1 Bacteroidaceae bacterium
CTGCTCTGGCTCGTTGATCTTTGTAAAGAGGATAACGATGAATGCAACAACGAAGATTGCGAGGGCAATCATCAACGCTGGAGTAGCGTCAGCGATCTTTGCCTTTGTTGCGTCAGAGATGAGCGCACCCATAAGGATGTAGCAAGCTACAGCTGCTGATGAGTTGAACACACCACCGATCTGGATGAGCTGGTTACCGCTGTTACCGCCACCACCAAGAAGGTTGAGCATTGGGTTTACAACGCAGTTGAGGATACACATGCAAAGACCTGCGATGAAAGCACCGATGAGGTAAACTGCGAATACGAGACCCAAGTTTGCCTGTGCGTCGAGCAAGCCGCTAACCCACTGGATGAGGATACCAGCTGCACCTACTGCCAAACCGATGAGGGCAGTCTTCTTGTAACCGAACTTTGCGATGAGCATACCTGCAGGGATACCCATAACCAAGTATGCGATGAAGTTACCATAGTTACCGATCTGTGCGAGCACGTTTGAAATCTCGCCCTGGTTCTTGATGATGGTTGCCATTGGTGTACACAAGTTTGTCACGAAGGCAATCATTGCGAAGAGCGCAATCATAACGATGATAGCTCCCCATTGTTTCTTTTGATTACTCATAGCTTTAATTTTTTTTGATTTGTTGTTTTATTTAATGTATTCTTTATTTCTCTACACCAAATTTATATACAGTAACCTGCTTGTATGTCTCACCTGGGCAGAGCACCACGCTTGGGAAGTGCTGACGGTTTGGTGAGTCGGGGAAGTGCTGTGCCTCGAAGCAGATTGCGCTGCGTTTGGGGAATGTAGCACCGTGTGCGCCGGCGAAACCGCTGTGCCAGTTCGAAGTGTACACCTGTACACCTGGCTCGGTTGTATAAACCTCCATTGTGCGGCCGCTTACAGGCTCTGTTACCTTTGCAGCAAAACTCAATTCGCCAACCTCTTTCTTGTTGAGCACGTAGCAGTGGTCGTAGCCGGCACCGTGCTTGATCTGCTCCTCATCGGCGTCGATGCGTGCACCGACAGCTGTTGGAGTAGTGAAGTCGAACGCTGTGCCCTTAACAGGTGCTATGCAGCCGTAAGGAACTGATGTATCATCAATTGGCACGAAGAAATCTGCGTTGATTTCGCAAATGAGGTTGTCAATTGTCGCTGTTGGGTTTGCAATACCTGACAATGAGAAGAAACCGTGGCTTGTGAGGTTCACGATAGTCTTCTTGTCGGTTGTAGCTGTATAATCGATTTTCAGTTCGTTGTCATCGTTGAATGTGTAGACAACTGTCACGTCGAGATTACCTGGGAAACCCTCCTCCATGTCTGCCGACAGATAGTGGAGCTTCAATGTCTGTGCGTCGGTCTGCTCTGCGTCCCAAACTCTTGCGTGGAAGCCTGTAGGGCCACCATGGAGGTGGTTAGGACCATTGTTGATGGCAAGGTTGTACTCTTTGCTGTCGATAGTGAACTTACCTTTGCAGATGCGGTTGCCGTAACGGCCTACAAGTGTGCTGAGGAATGGCTCGGGGCTGTTCAAGAGATTGTCGATGCTGTCATGGCCCTGGATTACATTGGCGTAGTTGCCGTCCTTGTCGGGAACCATGATGCTGCATATCGCGCCACCGTAGTTTGTGATTGCAACTTCGTTGCCCTGCTTGTTCTTGAGAATGAACAATGCTGTCTCCTTGCCGCCTATCTCTTTTTTGAAGTCAGCGGCCTTCAATTGTGAAAGATTTTCTGTACAACTCATATTATGTCTGTTATAAATAGCTATTTCTCCGCAAATAAAATAAAAAAAAGGTTTACAGCAAAGGAAAAAACAATAAAAATTAGCTAAAAAGGAAAATGGCGCGCAATTTCCTTTTTAGCTAATTTTATGCAAAGTATGCTAACGGCCGTTGTTATCGGGCGTTAACTGATGTCAACAGGTCTGCGACAATGAAACAACTGCCGCCCACGAAGATGAAGTCGCTTGTCGCGCTGTCGGCTTCTGCAGCCTGCAGAGCCTTCTCCACGGTGGGGTAGCAATCTCCCTTTAGTCCGTATTGCGAAGCTTTTGCCTGCAACTCCTCGGCCGGCATGGCACGTTTTATGCTTGCCTGTGTAAAATAATATCGGGCATTTGCGGGCATCATGGCCAGTACGGATGATATATCCTTGTCGTTGACCATGCCGAACACGATGCGCATTGCAGTGTGTCGCCTGCTTTCGCGTTCCAACTGCTCTGTAACGTATTTTATGCCACCGGTGTTGTGCCCGGCATCGCATACTGTGCGTGGCGATTTTCCAATTGTCTGCCAACGGCCGGTAAAGCCTGTTGTCGTGCATACGTTTGTAAAACCTTTTCGCACTGCGTCATCGCTTATTTCAATGCCACATCCTTTCAATTTTTCCAGTGCCGAAAGCAATGTGTTGGTGTTCTTTTTCTGGTAGTCGCCGCCCAGCTCGCCTTCGATGGTGCCGTAAGACGCTGTCTGATAGGCAAATCCGCCCTCAGGCAGTGGTGTTGCCGACAATAGTAGCGCTTCCTCCTCGGCAAAAGTTATCGGCGCGCCAACGCTTTCAGCCTTTGCGCTGAACACCTCTTTTGTCTCGGGCGTGGTCTCGCCAATGACAACCGGTATTCCGGGCTTTATTATTCCGGCTTTCTCGCCTGCAATGTCGGCAAGCGTACTGCCAAGGAACTGTGTGTGGTCAAAGCTGATGTTCGTGATTATGGACAGCTCGGGAGTGATGATGTTGGTGCAGTCGAGCCTGCCGCCAAGTCCAACCTCAATGACAGCGATGTCAACCTGCTGTTGGGCAAAGTAGTTGAATGCCATTGCTGTTGTCAGCTCAAAGAACGATGGGCAGAGGGACTCAAAGAACTCCCTGTGCTCCTTGACAAAGTCAATCACATACTCTTTGCTTGCCACCTTGCCGTTGACCTTTATGCGCTCACGGAAGTCTACAAGGTGTGGCGATGTATAAAGTCCCACTTTGTAGCCGCACTCCTGCAGTATGGCTGCCAGGGTGTGCGATGTTGAACCCTTGCCATTCGTTCCGGCAACGTGTATTGTCCTGAATTTCCTGTGTGGGTTACCCAAGTGGTTGTCAAGTTCTATGGTTGTTGCCAACCCCTCTTTGTAAGCAGCACCGCCTACTTGCTGGAAGGGCGGTGCGCAGTTGAACAGATATTGGACGGTCTCGTCGTATGTCATATCCATTAAGTCGTTTTATTCAAAGAAATTCTTGAATCGGCGGAAAATCTTCTCCTTGATGCTTTCGCTTGGTCGGAAGTTCTCGGAGTCACGGAAACTTTCCACAGCCTTCTTCTCGTCCTTTGACAATGTCTCGGGGATGTACACGCTGATGTTAACAACGATATCGCCCTTACCATATCCGTTGATTGATGGCAATCCCTTTCCGCGCAGGCGCAGAACCTTGCCGGGCTGTGTTCCCGGGTCGATGGTGACCTTTGCCTTGCCGTCAATTGTCGGTATCTCGGCAAATCCACCCAGTGCCGCTGTTGGGATGTCAAGCAACAGGCTGTAGATGAGGTCGTTCTCATCGCGTACAAGGGTAGGGTGCTTCTCCTCCTCAACTAGGATGAGCAGGTCGCCTGGTATGCCGTTGTACTTGCTGGCGTTTCCTTTGCCGCGCATTGACAGCTGCATTCCTTCATATACACCTGCCGGGATGTTTACCTCAACAATTTCCTCGCCCATCACAATGCCGTCGCCGTTACAGTGCTGGCACTTGTTCTTGATGATCTTGCCCTGTCCGTTGCATCGTGGGCAGGCAACCTCGCTGCGCATCATTCCAAAGAAGCTCTGCTGTGTGCGCACAACGCGGCCTGTTCCTTTACAGTCGGGGCAGGTCTCCACGGCGCCATTCTCGGCACCGCTGCCGTTACAGTGTGTACAGGGAACGTATTTCTTGAGCTTGAATTTCTTTGTCACTCCATTTGCAATCTCCTGCAAAGTGAGCTTTACCTTTACTCTCTGGTCGCTGCCGCGATGTTTTGCTGGGCCGGCACTGCCGCCGCCAAAGCCGCCGAAGCCACCACCGAATCCTCCGTGTCCGCCGAATATGTCACCGAACATTGAGAAGATGTCGTTGATGTCCATTCCGGCACCGCCAAAGCCGCTGCCGCCACCGGCACCGCTTACTCCCTCGAAGCCGAACTGGTCATAACGCGCCTTCTTGTCAGGGTCGCTGAGCACGCTGTATGCCTCAGCAGCCTCCTTGAACTTCTCCTCGGCCTCCTTGTTGTCGGGGTTCTTGTCGGGGTAGTACTGTATCGCCAGTTTGCGGTACGCTTTTTTTATGTCGCTTGCCGACGCGTTTCTGTCCACGCCAAGCACTTCATAGTAATCTCTTTTTGCCATATCAGTATATTATTCGCCTACAGCAACCTTTGCGTGGCGTATTACTTTATCGTTAAGGGTGTAACCTGTTTGAACACAATCCAATACCTTGCCTTTGAGCTCCTCTGTGGGGGCAGGGATTATTGCTATTGCCTCATGGAAGTCCGTGTCAAAGTCAGCTCCTTCGGTCTCAATCTTCTGCAGGCCGTTCTGCTTGAGGATACCGACGAACTTGTTGTATATAAGCTCAACGCCTGTCATTATCTCGGCCGCGTTCTCGTTCTTTGA
Organism: Bacteroidaceae bacterium; assembly: GCA_017555845.1. Classification (GTDB taxonomy): domain Bacteria; phylum Bacteroidota; class Bacteroidia; order Bacteroidales; family Bacteroidaceae; genus HGM04593. The sequence goes on from JAFZFO010000043.1 coordinate 4,635, forward strand.
CATGTTCGCGAGTGCTCTCTCAAAGTCATCGAGCACCGGCAGAATAGACTCAATGGCACGCTCTCCACCATTCTTGATGAGTTCGGCCTTCTCCTTTACGGTACGTTTGCGGTAGTTGTCGAACTCGGCAACCTGGCGCAGGTATTTGTCCTCGAGTGTGGCAATCTTCTCGTTTGCCTCGTCAAGATCTTTCTGCAGTTTCTCCTCGGCTGTCAGCTCCACGCTCTCCTGCTGCTCGCAAGACTCCTCATTCACGCTGTTTTCAGCCACATTCATGGTCTCATCCAAAATTTCCTTATCTTTTTCGCTCATAGTTCAAATATTTTCTACTTTTGTTATAACAAATAGTTTGCCAATGCTGTTTTGGCAGAATTTGTGGCAAAGATACCTCTTTTTTGTGTGACATCGGGTGTCATATTGGCAGAATTTGAATTTTTTGTCGCACTCGCTTCGCTAATTGGCGCAGAATGGTTAATTTCGCTGAATGTAATGGAACGCTTCTCCTGCCTGTTGGTCTATGGCGGTATTTCGGCTCTTTGGCAATGGTTGCTTTCTTGTTGGATTCCGCAGGAAAAACAGCTGTCTTGCGGCTCCGTTTTTGCCAAGAAACCGGCATTTTGAAGCTTTGTGTATGCTTTGACGTCTTACAGCTGGATTTTATCTGTTGTATTAAGTCTTAAATCAAATAAAGATAATAAGTTAGCTGTAGGTTTTCGTTGTTGGCGAATTGTATAAAATGACATCAAACGAACGTCTATTCGCTATAAAAATGAGGCTTTTGGGGCTGCTGTACAGTGCGTTTCTGGCAGTTGGATGATGGGCGGTCGTACGTGAAATTTTACGTTGTCCGCAATGAAAATGGAGAATCTTGCAAAAATATTTCTTAATCGTTTGTAAATCAATGCCGTAACAAGTATTGGTTATTGAAAAGGTTTAGATAATGGCGCTTTTGCAGGTTTCATGTGTTTTTTTGATAGTTAAAACAGTATATTATACGGATGCAGATGAATGGAGTATTGAATAAAGTGCAGCAGATTGCACTCGGTAAATTGAATATAGCCTCGCTCAATGCAATGCAGAGCGCAGCAGTGGAGCATTGTCGCAAAAACAGCAGCATGGTGCTGCTTTCGCCCACCGGAACGGGAAAGACACTTGCGTTCCTGTTGCCCTTGCTCGAGAGGTTGAACCCTAAAGAAAAGGCTGTGCAGGCGCTTGTCGTATTGCCTACGCGTGAGCTTGCCAAGCAGGTCTTCGAGGTGTGGCGTTCAATGGCAACCCCATTCCACATTGCCGCGTTCTATGGCGGCCGTCCATTGGAGCAGGAGATTGCATCACTCAGCGGTGCCAATCCGGCGGTTATTGTAGGTACTCCGGGTCGTCTGCTCGACCATCTTGGCCGTTCATCATTTGCCGTTGACAAATGTTCGCTTCTGGTAATTGATGAGTTCGACAAGTGTCTCGAGATGGGCTTCCGCGACGAGATGTCCAAGCTTGTCGAGGCATTGCCCAATGCTAATTCGCGTTTCTTGCTCTCGGCGACCGATGCTGATGAGATACCGATGTTTGCCGGTGCTGCCGATGTCGAGAAACTCGATTTCCGTGGTGGCGGAGAGCAACCGGCCGTGCGAACCAGCTTCTACACCGTTACAACAACCCCCGACAAACGACTGGACAGCCTTGTGTCATTGCTCTGCTCCTTTAGCGGCGAGCCAGCAATCGTGTTCTGCAATTTCCGCGAGACGGTCGATGAGGTGCAGTTGCATCTTAAAAAGGCCGGGCTTCATTCCATTGGCTATCACGGAGCTATGGAACAGAAGGAACGCGAACTCTCGCTCTATCGTTTCACGGCGGGATGTTCAAATATACTTGTAAGTACCGACCTTGCTGCGCGTGGTCTTGATATAAAGGAGGTGCGCCACATCGTGCACTACCAACGCGCCCTCTCGGCCGAGATCTTTACCCACCGCAATGGCCGTACCGCACGTTGGGAGGCCGGTGGTAATGTCTACCTTATTGCTTTTGAGAACAAGGCATTGCCCGATTTCGTGCCCGATGGCCTTGAGGAGTTCTCCCTGCCCAAACGCCCTGTCCTGCCGCCTGCACCCGAGTGGACCGTGCTTTATGTCGGCAAAGGCAAGCGCGACAAGATCAGCCGCGGCGATTTGGCTGGTTTCTTCATGAAAAAAGGCGGTCTGCGCCCCGATGAGGTGGGAACAATCACAGTTTTCGATAACTTCTCCTATGTGGCAGTGAAACTCAACCGCATGCGTGCCGTGCTTAAGGCTGTAGAGGGAGAGAAGATCAAAGGAATAAAAACGGTCATACAACCGCTACGTGCTAAGTAAACATCGGCAGCGTGTCCCATTGAGGCACGCTGCCAATGTTAAAGTGATGTTCGAACCTGTCATTTGTTTGCGTAACCCGAAATGGAGTATTGCAGCAAACAGAATAGTAATATTAATCCTTTTTTTAGCTAATATACATAAACCAAGGAGCCTCTGTCAATAGAAAACGGCATTTAATTTCTTCGCTTTAGAGTTGTTTATGTGTTTTGTCTGTGACTGCATTTTGTGTTCTCTCGCATTTTTGTTATTTTCGCAGTTGAAAAAGAAGAGTAAGATTGATGAAAAAATATAACTTCAATGCCGGGCCGTCAATGCTGCCACGCGAGGTGGTGGAGCAGACTGCCTCTGCTGTCCTTGATTATGACGGCACAGGGCTGTCGCTCATGGAGTTGAGCCATCGTTCGGCTCAGTTCAAACCCATACTCGACGAGGCACGTGCGCTGCTCAAGGAGCTGCTCGACGTACCTGCCGGCTACCAGGTGCTTTTCCTTGGTGGTGGCGCAAGCATGCACTTCTGCATGGTACCGTTCAATTTCCTGAATGGCAAGGCTGCCTACCTGAACACCGGTACATGGGCTTCAAAGGCAATGAAAGAGGCAAAACTTTTTGGTGAGGTCGTTGAGGTAGCGTCGTCGGCCGACAAGGCCTTCAGCTACATCCCAAAGGCTTTTGTGGTGCCTGCCGATGCCGATTATCTGCACGTGACATCGAACAACACTATATACGGTACACAGTTGCGCAAGGATATCGATTCTCCTGTTCCGCTCATTGCCGACATGTCGTCCGATATCCTTTCACGCCCTGTCGATGTTGTAAAATATAACTGCATCTATGGCGGCGCGCAAAAGAACCTCGCGCAGTCGGGGCTTTCATTCATGATTGTAAAGGAGAGTGCGCTTGGAAAGGTTGAGCGTGCAATACCTTCAATACTTGACTACCGCGTGCACATTGCCAACGGCTCGCTGTTCAACACGCCCCCGACATTGCCCATCTACACAGCATTGTGCAACCTGCGTTGGGTAAAGGAGCAGGGTGGTGTCGTGGAGATGGAGCGTCGTGCAAGGGAACGTGCCATTGTACTTTATGATGAGATTGACAGCAACCCGCTCTTCTGCGGCACAGCAGCAGCCGAGGACCGCTCATATATGAATATTGACTTTGTCATGGCGCCCGGTTACGAGGAACTGGAGGATGCTTTTGCCACTTTTGCCGCCGAGCGTGGTGTTGTAGCCATCAAGGGACACCGCACGGTGGGTGGTTTCAGAGCGTCGTGCTACAATGCTATGCCGCTTGAGGGCGCACAGGCTCTTGCCAACTGTATGAAGGATTTTAAAAATAGTATCTAAAATGCTTGAAAGCGATATATACAAGACCATAGAACAGCAGGGCGAGGCCATCTATACCGAGAAACGCAGTAAATTCCTCGCGTTTGCAATACCTGTGACAACCATTGAACAGGTAAAGGAGCACATTGAGGCGTACCAGAAGAAATACTACGATGCGCGTCATGTCTGCTACGCCTACCGCCTTGGCGAGCGTGGCGAGAACGAACGCTCAAATGACAACGGCGAGCCCTCGGGCACTGCCGGAAAGCCCATTCTTGGCCAGATACACAGCAAGGAACTTACCAACGTGCTTGTTATTGTAGTGCGCTATTTCGGTGGCGTCAAGCTGGGTACAAGCGGCCTTATTGTAGCCTATCGTGCAGCCGCGGCCGAGGCTCTCGAGGCTGTCGAGCATATCGAGAAGACCATCAACGGCGAGATTGTGCTCCGTTTCTCATATCCGCTGCTTAACGAGGTACTGCGCATTGTAAAGGAAGAGGAACCCAAAGTGGTTGAACAGGTATTCGACAATGACTGCATGGTGCGCCTGTCGATGCGGCTCTCGCGCTTGCCACGCCTTATAGAACGTTATGAGAAGCTGGTGATTTCAAGCAGGAATGATTTGAAAATAGAAAAACTGTAACTCGTATCTCATATGTCTTTAGAGTGTCATTCTGAGCGTAGCGAAGAATCTGAAATTCTTTCTCCCGTTGGTCGTCAGAATGACAAAACTTAGTTTTGTTATCGGCGAGTTCATTAGCGGCTGGTCGCACGAAACATGGATGAAAATCATGCCGTGCGGGTCGCTAATAAATGAACGAGCCAATGACATTGCAAATATAGAATGACAATATGACCCTTTATGCAATAACGCAATTTCAAAATGCACCCTAATCAAGACTTTTTTGATATTCTCAGAACCGTTACCGTCGACTGCAAGGATAACGGCGAGTGTTTCACTGTGACCGATAGGGTGGCGGTGATTGAACGCATGCTCGAGAATACGGAATACAAACTCATTTCCCGCCAACCGCTGGCGTTGCTCTATGCCAAGCGTCAGGTGTGCGAGGGTGACAGGGTGCTGCTCATCTCTTCGCACATCGATTGTCTCCATGGCGACTGTTTCTGCAGCGATGATGGCGACAGCCTGCGCGGAACATTCGACAACAGCTTCACGAATGCGGCGCTGCTTTGGAATATGTTGCACGACAAGTTACCCGATAATGTTGTGGTAGCATTTACCGGTAACGAGGAGAGCGACTCGCAAGGCGCGGTGCAGACGGTTGTCGCGCTTGGACAGATGGGCTGCGAGGTTGCAGCGGCGCTTGTACTCGATGTTACCAACGAGGGGTGGGAGAGCGGTGCGCTCTTTACTTTGGAGAACGACCTGGGTATCGACATCCTGACGGGTTACAACATCATATCTTCTCTTGAGCATTACGACGGCCGTTTTGCCTTCAAACACAATGCCTTGCCCGACGAGTCCTGGGACTATGCCGACTATGGCATCCCCTCACTCACGCTCTGCGTGCCTGTTGACGGCGACCTGCATGGCGATGCAGGTGTCATGTTGCGCAAGGAGTCGGCATTGGAATATTGCAATGTCCTCTCTTTGATTGCAGGACTTATGTGCTGATTTTACTCTCATACTTATATAAAAAGCAAAAAATCTTTGCGTTTTGTTTTTTTTTTTTTTTTCTTTGCACACGGTGGAGTATGCACTTACGCAAGCTCCCGTCAACGAGTGATATTTTTATTTATTAACTAACCAATTTTTATAATGAAAAAGATTTTTGCTTCTTTGTTATTGTTGGGTATGATGGCTCCATTTGGAGCATCGGCACAGTTCCAGCTCAAGGCTGAGGCTCCAACCAACCCTGACAATACACCGCTTCCGGTACACCCGGTGCCAAATGGCCCACAGCTTTTGTGGAACGAGACAGAGTTCTATGCCTTCTTTCACTATGGTATGAATACCTTTACCGGCTCGGAGTGGGGCTATGGTAACGAGGCTGAGTCAAGATACGCTCCTTTGGCTATGCCTAACCCAGAGCAGTGGGTTACTGCAGTAAAGGCTGCCGGTATGAATGGTGGTATTGCTGTTGTAAAGCACCACGATGGTTTCTGCTTGTGGCCAACAGCAACAACAGAGCACAGCATCAAGAAGGCCGGTAATGAGAATGGACGCAATGCTAACATTCCTAAGCTGTTTGCCGATGCAAGCCGCAAGCATGACATGAAGTACGGTTTCTATATCTCTCCATGGGACCGTAACTCGGCACACTATGGTAAGGATACATACGTTACCGAGGTGTTCCTGAAACAGTGCGAGGAGTTGGCCGAGTATGGCTCGGATCAGTTCGAGATGTGGTTTGACGGTGCACGTGGTGGTGACGGATACTACGGTGGCGAAGGTGGTAACCGCGACATTGATCCCGAGATCTACTATGACGTGCCAAACTTGCGTACTCGCGTACATCGTATCGCTCCTAACTGTATCATGTGGGGTGTAGGTGGCGAAGCACGCTGGATCGGTAACGAGTCCGGTTATGCCGGCGAGACAAACTGGGCTATGACCGACTACCTCTCCGAGACAGTCATCCGCGAGGAGGGTGACATTGACGGTTGGTTCTGGAACCCAGGCGAGAGCGATGCCAAGGCAACAAGCGCAGGTTGGTTCTGGCATCAGGGCGAGTCTATGAAGAGCGCCGAGCGTCTTTTCCAGATGTATCTTGAGACCGTTGGCCGCAATGCAACCCTTATCCTCAACTGTCCTCCTAACCAGTATGGCGTTCTTCCCGACAACACTGTAAACGAGTTGACCAAATTGGGTAAGATGCTGCACGAGCGTCTGGCAGTTCCTGTATATGGCCTTGATGAGAGCACTGCTGCAACAGACCTTGCAAAGAGTGCAACTATTGAGGTAAGCGAGACACGTACCGGTGGAAAGTATGCTGCTGCCAACCTCACCGATGGCAACAAGGAGACATATTGGGGTACAAACGACGAGAGCCTCACTGCAACAATTGAACTCACTTGGGATACTCCACAGGTAATACGTTACCTTGTTATGCAGGAGCCTGTTTTCTTGGGCCAGCGCATCAAGGACTTCAAGATCGAGTACACTGCAGACGGCGCTACATGGACAGAGCTTTGTCCTGCCATGCAGACAACAACCGTAGGTTACAAGCGTATCATTCCATTGAACGGAAAGACTTCCGAAAGCTATGGTAACGGCTACAATGCAAAGAAATTGCGCATCACAATCCTTGACAGCCGTGCTTGTCCTTTGCTCTCTAACTTGAATGTATACTAAGAAACATCGACACGATATTTAAAATAAAAAGACTTATGAAAAAGAATATATTATTTTCAGCAGCGTTGATGTTTTTGAGTCGTACAACTTCAGCGCAGACAACGATAACATTTGACAGCGAGGATTATAAATCCATTTCTGTTTATGATAAATGGGAAAATAGCCCATTCCGTACCGGTGTCCTCAGCGGTAATGCTGCGGTAACTGCAAACCCCGATGTAGCAGTTGACGAGGTAATGGGTGTGGCTCCAAACCCAAGTGACAATGTCCTTGCTTTGCAGCGTAGCCGTTTCGGTAGCAACACCTTCGGTGTAAGAATTGACCTCAAGGAGCCTATCCGCATGACAAAGCAGTTGCAGTATATCCACGTAATGACATACCTCAAGGATAAACCTGCCGATAGCCGTTTCATGGTAATCGGTTTGGGTAAACGAATTGAGGAGAGCTGGAACTGGCAGACTGGCGAAGAGGAGCAGTTCTGGGCAACTACAAATACCGACCTCGCTCCCAAGGCAGGCTGGCAGGATGTAGTGGTAAGCTTCAAGGGCTTCTCTTATTCAAAGGAGGAGAATGCAAACAGCGGTATCGATATCTACTCTTTGGTTCTCGTGCCCGATGTACGCTCACCTCATGCCGACGCTGCCGACTGGGTTGCATATTTCGATGAGATTGTCATTGACAACAACCCCGACAAGCGTTTCTCTACCGACAAGTATGCCCTTACATTTGACAAGGATGCAACAACAACCCGCACAGACCGCTCTATCAACAGCGTAAGTCTTGTTTCTTCGGGTGTGACATACTCATCAACTCCTGTCAGCGGCAAGGTTTATACCGACAACACTCTGGTTAGTGTCTTCTCGGCAAAGGCTGGTACTACAGTGCAGCCTAAATTCAACTATACAGGTTCTTGGATGAGTGCTTATGTATATGTTGACTGGAACAACAACGGTAAGTTCGAGTACACAATCAACGACAATGGTACACCTGCCGAGGGTAGCGAAATTGTCAGCTACAACGCAGTGCAGATTGGTGACACATGGTACAAGAGTGACGGTACAACAACCGGCAACGGTAACACAATCGGTAGTGGTGTGCCTTCATTCACAATCCCTGCAGGAACAGAGCCCGGTCTCTACCGCATGCGTTACAAGGTTGACTGGAACAGCATTGACCCGGCCGGAAGCAATACTATCATTCCTGACGGTGGTGGATACGTTGACCTTATGCTCGACGTACATGGTGACAAGGTATCAGTGAGTGCATCACAGCTCAATGGTGACATTGTGTTGGCATCTGATGAGAGCGCATTGCAGGGTTATGTAACCAATTATGCTCAGCCTTTGAAGGTTAAGGATATCCCTGCTCCAGGTTTCATTCAGAACGGTTTCGACCTCAAGTATGGTTACAATGTAAATGCAATAGAGCAGCTCGATGAGAATGGCAACCCTAACTGGATTTTGGTCAATGTTCCACAGAGTGCAATTGCTGCCGATGGTACATATACCATCCCAGCCGAGTATATTCGTGGTAGCCAGGTAAGCATCAAGGGCGATATGCAGCAGGCTTATTCATACACCGTTAGCGTTACAGGTGCCGAGAATGGTGGTGTAGTGTATTGCGGTAAGGAGTACAAGACGGGCGAGACAATTTACGTGAGCCAGTTCTTTACAGCCGATGATGTTGTAGCGATCAATGTCGAGGGTTACACAGCTAAAGTTTCTTTGGATACTAAGAACAATACAATCATTGTTGAGTATTCCAAGATCGAGGAGTATCGCCAGATAAGCTCGCTCAGCGAATTGAAGAACGATGCAGCCTATCACATCAAGGCAAAGAGCGGTGAAGGTTACCTCGCATGGAACACAACAGTTACCGATACTTACCTCAGCTTGCGTGGCGTGACTACATACTCTCATAACAATCTCCCATCGAACCAGGCGGTTGCGGATATATACAAGTCTCCGGTTGACCCTTTTGATATGACCGTCGTGTGGCAGATCATTCAGGAGGATGGACAGTATTATCTCTTTCAGCCTGCAAAGCAGGAGTATGTAACACGCGACGGTAGAGATTATAAGTTTACAGCAGAGAAGACTGCTTTGGATAACATACGTGACAATGGTGACGGAACTTTCAGCTTCCACGCAGGTGGTAGCTACAGCGAAAGCTCAACATACTTTGCATGTATTGTAACAGGCGAGGCTTTGACACCTGTGCGCAACTGGACATGGGACGACCATGGCTCGGTTATGTACATTGTAGAGAACCCAAATATCAAGCTTGGATCTACCGGCATGGAGAATGTAGTTGTCGAGAATGGTAATGCACCTAAGGCAATATACAACCTGCATGGTCAGAAACTTGACAAACTCCCAACTAACGGTATTGTTATTGTGGATGGACGCAAGTATTTGATAAAGTAATTATCAATCCTATGGTAATTGGTATGGTGCGGTCGGGAATTCCCGACCGCACTTTTTTATGCTCCGGGATTTTTTTATACAAATATTCTGCTATAATTTTGTAATGCTATTTTCTTTTGTTTAAATTTGCCTGAGATAATAGATTAGATGGTGGTAGATGGTAGTCCGCTTATTGCGTTTTTGTCATCCTGAACGAATGTGAAGGATCTGTAATTCTTAGTTTAAGAGATTTTTCGCTACGCTCAAAATGACAAACCGTAGGCTTTATGAGTGCTATTCACAGCAAATAATCTTATTTTTTAGAATACTAACTTTAAAAATATTACTCCAATGAACACAATTGTTTCTCAGTTCAACATTCAGGGCAATGTTGTAGAGGTAGCTCCTTTGGGCAATGGTCTCATCAATACCACATACCGTGTGAAGACCGAGGGCACTGCTCCCGATTATGTATTGCAGCACGTGAACAACGCAATCTTCCCCGATGTGGATATGCTCATGAACAACATCGTTGCTGTTACAGAGCACATTCATGGTAAGCTCGTTGCTGCCGGTGCCGATGACATTGAGCGCAAGGTGCTCAAGTTCGTTCCTGCAAAGGATGGTAAGTACTACCACTTCGATGGCGAGAAATACTGGCGTGTAATGGAGTTCATCCCCGAGACTGAGGGTATGACTGCTGTAACTCCCGAGACATCATACATCGTGGGCGAGACATTCGGTAACTTCCAGGCTATGCTTGCCGATATTCCTGTTCAGCTTGGCGAGACAATCAAGGACTTCCACAACATGGAGTTCCGTCTCCGTCAGTTGCGCGAGGCTGTTGCCGAGAACAAGGTAGGCCGTCTTGCCGAGGTTCAGTGGCTCGTTGACGAGCTCGAGGCTCGTGCCGAGGAGATGTGCAAGGGCGAGCGTCTGCACCGCGAGGGCAAGTTGCCAAAGCGTATCTGCCACTGCGATACAAAGGTTGACAACATCCTTTTCGACAAGCAGGGTAACGTGCTTTGCGTAATCGACCTCGATACAGTGATGCCAAACTTCGTATTCTCTGACTTCGGTGACTACTTGCGTTCAGCAGCCAACACCGGTAAGGAGGATGACCAGAACCTTGATAACGTGAACTTCAATATGGAGATCTTCAAGTCATTCACAAAGGGTTACTTGAAGTCTGCTGCATCGTTCATCACACCACTTGAGGTTGAGAACTTGCCATATGCAGCTGCTTTGTTCCCATATATGCAGACTGTACGTTTCTTGGCTGACTACATCAACGGCGATACATACTATAAGACACAGTATGCTGAGCATAACCTCGTTCGTTCAAAGGCACAGTTCAAACTGTTGCAGAGCGTTGAGGCACACCAGGCCGAGATGCAGGCATTCATCGCAGAGATTGTAAAGTAATAGAATTGCTTGAATAACTAATATTCGAGGTCGGCGCATTGGGCGCCGACCTCGAATTGTTTTATACACCTTCTCATCCTGAGCGTAGCGAAGAATTGTTCACTAGAAAAAAGGTGTGGGTAAATCTTTAATTTTAGGCAGTAGATTTTACCCTTGATCAGTTGTCTTATATTCCCATTGTTTTCGTTCCATCTTGTACTTTTTGGAAAAAAGTACGAAAAACTTCGGCACTCGGGCGCACCAGTCGCTCACTCCTCCTGCTCGTAAATTGCCAAAGGCAATATAACTCGTCCGTCCCTCGCTTGCCGCTGCAAGCCTTTCTGCCGTCAGCAGGGTGCTGCGGATCGCACTGCGTACGGCAATTTGGGGAAAATATAATTGCCGTACTACGTTTGGACGGTCCTCGCACAATGGCCTGCTGCCGACATGGCTCTCCGCTGTGTTGCTTACGGTGCCGTTTTCGCTTTCAGCGACGGATTACCATTTGCAATGGAATACTCCGCGAACTTTA
>JAFZFO010000044.1 GCA_017555845.1 Bacteroidaceae bacterium
AGTTCCGCAGCACCCTGAAAACAAGCGATAGCCTGGAGAGACGAGCAAGTGCCCGACTGAGGGCTCACAGTATGTGGCGTGAACAAAGGGCGCTTGTGAAGATTTTTCCCGTGTGCCGAAGTTTTTCGTACTTTTTTCCAAAAAGTACAAGATAGAACGAAAACAATGGGAATATAAGACAACTGATTAAGGGTAAAATTGAAGTGAACCGAAGGTCGACGCCCGCAGGGGCTAAAGATCTCATAACCACGCAGTACAGAGATTTTTCGGGCAAGCCCTCAACAACACGTCTTCGTTTTGCTCAGTATGACAGGGGCCGCCTGGTCAACTGCTATATCATTACCTTTATTTTTTCTCTCCGGGCGCGCTTGTCCTACTCCGCATTTATTCTTTTCCACAGCTCTTTCTCCTTCTCGCTCAGCTTTGGCTCAATCTCTCCGGCATTGTTGTTGCCTGCGCGGTCAAGGATGCCAATGAGCTCCATTTCGTTCTCTTGCCCGAACTCCTCGCTCAGGATGTATCGCTCATTTTCATTGGCACGGATGATTTCCTTGCGTTCCATAGTGTACATGATCTTGCTTGCTGTGTGCAGTGAAATGCCATATGTCGCATTCATTATGCTTGCAATCTCCTTGATTGTGAATGATTTGTCCTCGCTGTTCAGGATGGCTTCCTTGCATTTTGCAATGGTCAGCATTGTCAGGAATTTGTAGTAGTTGTGGCTCAGGCGTTTGAACTTGTTGTCGGCGTCGAGCCTGTTACCCTCCTGCAGCAGGTAATTCCACCTTGAACCGGCAAGGCATATTGTCCATGAGAAGTATATCCACAGAATGAATATCATGAGGCTTGCCAGGTTTCCGTATATGTTCCTGTAGCTGCCAAAAAGTCCAAGGATGAGTGATGCCGAATATTGCATTATGGCAAACACTATGCCGCAGAATGTGGCCGATATTGCAGCGTGGCGTATATCTACCTTGGTGTTTGGGATGAATTTGTATGCAACGAACAGTGCGGCAATGTATATACAGGTCGTCAGCACGAAAATGTTTGCCTCATGGAACAGGCCTTTTCCTTCGAAAAATGATGATATGCTCATCCATATCGCAAGCAGCACTATGCTCACGAACGGTATCAGCAGAATAAACATGAAGACCTTTATCTGCTTCTTGAGGCTGTGTTCCTTCAACTCCCATAGCGAGTTGAATGATACATCTATTGTCTGGAATATTGAAAAAACCGAGTAGAGCAGGAATGCCAATCCCACTATAGCGCCGTACATGTAATTGGTGTCGGCATTGCCCAGGTACATGTCCACGAATTTCAGGATTTCATCGGCAATTCCCTCCTGACCCACAAACAAAACCTCTACCTTTTCTCTGAAAGCCTCTCCATAGCCCATGATGTTGGCAACAGCAATCATCATTGCCATTACAGGTACAATGGCAAAGAGTGTGTGGTATGTGAGTGCCGCCGCGGCTTGCTTGACCTTCTGCGGGCCGGTAATGAACTTTATGAATGACCACAGGATAAGATTGCTTCCAATCTCCCTGTCCCTATATAAAAGCCTCAACTTTTGTGCTGTTGTCTTTATTCTGTTTCTCATGGCGATTGTTTATCGTGTGCAATTATATGATTTTTTTCTAAGATTTCAATAAAATCAACTTCGCAGTTTGCTGCAAATGCTTAATATAGTATCTTTGCAGAATGTGTAAATAAAAGAACATTCTGATATATGATACTCTCCGTAATATCTTTTGTGGTGGGCATTGTGCTCGTTATCCTTGGTGCCGATTGGCTCACAAAAGGCGCTTCGGCTCTTGCACGCCGTTTCAATATGAGTGAACTGCTCATTGGTCTCACAATCGTTGCCATAGGCACATCCTTGCCCGAGCTTGTAATCAGCACCGGCTCGGCCCTCAAGGGAAGCCCCGGCCTTGCGTTGGGTAATGTCATCGGCAGCAACATCTTCAACGGCATGCTTATTCTTGGCGTTACAGCTCTCCTGTGCCCAATAAAGTTCAACGCCAAGATGCTCACGCGCGAGATTCCGTTCAATCTCCTGGCTACGGTGGCGCTCATTCTTGTTTCGGGCAGCATGCTCGTGGGCGGTGCTCCGGGCGAGATGATAACACGCTACGGCGGTATGATTCTTCTCTGCTTCCTTGCAGTCTTTGTGCGCTACACCTTCTCGATAACCAACGAGGGTGGCGATGACGAGCGCGTTGAGGTGCTTCCAATGTGGAAGGTTGTGCTCTTTATTGCAACGGGCCTTGCAGCGCTCATCTTCGGCGGTAATCTGTTTGTCGATGGTGCTACCGAAATTGCGCGTGTCCTTGGCCTCTCCGAGGCTGTCATCGGTATAACCATTGTTTCGGCCGGCAGTTCGTTGCCCGAGCTTGCCGTGTCGGTCAGCGCCGCACGCAAGGGCAATGTAGGCATTGCACTGGGTAATGTCCTTGGAAGCAATATCCTCAATATATTCTTCATCCTTGGCGTCAGCGCAACCATCACACCAATTTCGCTCGACGGCTTCAGCTTTGTCGACTACTATGTGCTCCTTGCATCGTCACTGCTCATCTATGCCGTGGCACGCTTTGGCGGCAAGGCGGTCATCAACCGCTTCGAGGGTGCGTTGCTCGTTGCCGGCTATGTGGCATATACCACGTGGCTCATCATGAATGCCTGACAAACCGCTGTTCTGCCAAATTGGCGCATTTTATTTGCACCCCAATTGCATGTTTTGTCATTTTTGCGGTATATTTGCGCCGCGAACAATTTTGGCACGCTTTTCGTTATGACAATAATGTGCGCACGTTTTGTTGCGCTTTCAAATAAAAAACAATAATAAAAAATAGACTTATGAACATTAAACCATTGGCAGACAGAGTGCTCATCTTGCCTCAGCCTGCAGAAGAGAAGACAATCGGTGGCATCATCATCCCCGATACAGCAAAAGAGAAACCACTCCAGGGTAAGGTTATAGCTGTTGGTAACGGTACAAAGGACGAGCAGATGGAGATTGCCGTTGGCGACCAGGTGCTCTATGGCAAGTATGCCGGAACAGAGGTTGAGTTTGAGGGTGTGAAGTATCTCATCATGCGTCAGAGCGACGTTCTTGCGATTTTGGGATAAGAAATAATCATTGGTTTTGTCATGCTGAGCAAAGCGAAGTATCTATCAAATGATATTAAGATTCTTCACTGCGTTCAGACGTATTGTTGAGGGCTATGCCCGAAAAATGACAGTATTAAATTAAGTAGTTTCAAATATTATGGCAAAGGAAATTTTGTTCAATATGGATGCTCGCGACCAGTTGAAGAAGGGTGTCGATGAGCTCGCAAATGCAGTGAAGGTTACACTCGGTCCTAAAGGCCGCAACGTAATCATTGAGAAGAAGTTCGGTGCTCCCCACATCACAAAGGACGGTGTGTCGGTAGCCAAGGAGATAGAGCTTGCCGATGCTTACATGAACACCGGTGCACAGCTCGTGAAGTCGGTTGCTGCAAAGACCAACGACGATGCCGGTGACGGTACAACAACCGCAACATTGCTTGCACAGGCAATCATCACCGAGGGTTTGCGCAACGTTACAGCAGGTGCAAACCCAATGGACCTCAAACGCGGTATCGACAAGGCGGTGAGCAAGGTTGTCGCTTCAATCAAGGAGCAGAGCGAGGAGGTTGGCAACGACTATGACAAGATTGAGCAGGTTGCTTCAATCTCGGCCAACAACGATGCCGAGATAGGTAAGCTCATTGCCGATGCAATGCGCAAGGTGTCAAAGGATGGTGTAATTACCATCGAGGAGGCAAAGAGCCGCGACACCACAATTGGTGTTGTCGAGGGTATGCAGTTCGACCGTGGCTACCTCTCGGCCTATTTCATTACCGATACCGAGAAGATGGAGTGCCAGATGGAGAACCCATTCATCCTCATCTATGACAAGAAGATCACAAACCTCAAGGATATGCTCCCAATTCTGGAGCCTGCCGTGCAGACAGGCCGTCCTTTGCTCATCATTGCCGAGGATGTTGAGAGCGAGGCACTCACAACATTGGTTGTGAACCGCCTGCGTACACAGTTGAAAATCTGTGCCGTTAAGGCTCCGGGCTTCGGCGACCGTCGCAAGGATATGCTCGAGGATATCGCAACACTCACAGGCGGTATCGTAATCAGCGAGGAGAAGGGCATCAAGCTCGAGCAGGCAACTCTCGAGATGCTCGGTACTTGCGGCAAGATCACTGTCAGCAAGGACAACACAACCATCGTTGACGGTAACGGCAACAAGGAGGCTATCGAGGCTCGCGTTGCTCAGATCAAGGCTCAGATTGCCACAACAAAGAGCGACTATGACAAGGAGAAGCTCCAGGAGCGTCTTGGCAAGTTGGCCGGTGGCGTTGCAGTTCTCTATGTAGGTGCTGCTTCTGAGGTTGAGATGAAGGAGAAGAAGGACCGTGTTGACGATGCACTCTGCGCAACACGCGCTGCAATTGAGGAGGGTATCGTTCCCGGTGGTGGTGTAGCATACATCCGCTCAATCGACTCACTCGAGGGTATTGAGACATACAACGAGGACGAGAAGACCGGTGTTGCCATCGTTAAGCGCGCTATTGAGGAGCCACTTCGCCAGATTGTTGCCAATGCAGGCAAGGAGGGTGCTGTGGTTGTACAGAAGGTACGCGAGGGCAAGGGCGATTTCGGTTACAATGCACGTGCCGATGTCTATGAGAACCTCTTTGCAGCAGGTGTTGTTGACCCTGCCAAGGTAACACGCGTTGCTCTTGAGAACGCTGCTTCAATCGCAGGTATGTTCCTCACAACAGAGTGTGTTATTGTCGAGAAGAAGGAGGATAAGCCCGAGATGCCTATGGGCGCACCCGGTATGGGTGGCATGGGTGGCATGATGTAATTGAAAATTGTATAACAACCCAGGGCGTTGCGGGAAACCGCAGCGCTCTTTTTTTATGACTGTTGCTTTTTTAATCTTTTTTCGTTTCCTTTGCCATGTACTTTATACTATGAAAACTATGCTAAGGAAATTAATGCTTGCCGTTGCGGCAGTGTGCACGTTCGGTTTGTTCTCGTGTGATACCAATGACTTTCATCTACAGGATGAGATAGTGGGTTCATGGAGCTGGATCTATGAGGATGATGCAGTGTTCGAGGAAGAGGTTTATGATTTTGACCCTGATGGTCGCTGGACCTATCGTTATATATATGATAATATCTTTGGGGAGTATATCTATGAGGTTGATGCCGGTACTTATTATGTAAGTTATGGCAAGCTCAGGCTTGAATCCAATTTCACAGGGCGTGTGAATACTTTTAGTGTCAATGTGCGTAATGATGTGATGTTGCTCAGGGATGGGGATTATTATTGCGAGTTTTTGCGTTATAGATGATAGTGGGTCCAAGCACAATGTGCTTGAAGGTGAAAAGTGAAAGCTGAGCCAAAGGCGAAGTTTCGACAATGCCAACAGTAAATAGTCGCGGGTAGTGTAGCCGTAGTTTCCGCCCTTGTTCGCGATAAAATAAAAAAAGAGGGAAACGGGCAGAGATTTCCGTTTCCCTCAAGGCAAGGCGGTGAATTAACAGCTCACCTTGCTTTATCTTCAGTAATTACTTGTCGTTGATCTTGATATCCTCGCTGTAGTATTTGAAAAAATCGTGCTTCAGGATAATCGAAATCTTCTCAAGCAACGCAGTGTCAATACTCTCGCGTTTGAAAATGCTGTATATGTTGGTTCTGTCGCAGCATAGCTCCTTTGCAAACCAAGATACAGAATTCTCCTGAGCGTCGAAATGCTTTTTGATGATGTTGCCGATGTGAATCATATAGTATAGTGTAGTGTTAGTCATGCATATTCTATAATATGCCGTATCATAGATTTTCTGCAAAAGTAAGTTGTTGACTTTTTGTTTCAAACAATTTATTGTGATAATATTTCTACAACGTGTTGAAATAGAATAATATACTACACCTTTTGGAACTTCTTGTAGTGCAATTCATTAGCACGTATTTATCAATGTTGCGTTCCGTTATACACTCCTGTGGCGTGTTTCCGCAATCTATAACAGACGAACAAGCACTTTTGTTTTCGCAAATGGCAAAAAAAATAGGGAAAATGCATTTTTTTTACATTTTCCCTGTTCTTGTCTCTTGAAACAACTGCATCAGCAGCTCATTGCACCGCAACAGTTGATTACCTGTCCGCTCACATACGCCGCCATGTCACTCGCAAGGAACACCGCCACGTTGGCAACATCCTCGGGTGTTCCGGCACGGCGCAGTGGAATAGTCTTTGCCCACTCGGCACGCATCTCCTCGGGGATGGCAGATGTCATGTCCGTAACAATGAATCCCGGAGCAATGCAGTTGCATCTGATGCCACGTGGCCCCATCTCCTTGGCTACCGACTTTGCAAAGCCAATGAGTCCGGCCTTTGATGCCGCATAGTTGCACTGTCCCGCGTTGCCGTTCTCGCCAACCACTGACGACATGTTTATGATGCTGCCTCCGCGCTGCTTTGCCATCACGGGAACAACGGCGCGTGTGAAGTTGAATGCCGATTTCAGGTTTGTTGTGATTACCGCATCCCACTGCTCCTCGCTCATTCGCAGTATAAGACCGTCCTTTGTTATACCGGCATTGTTCACAAGTATGTCAATGCGTCCAAAGTCGGCAACAACATCCTTTACCACAGCCTCGGTAGCGGCGTAGTCGGCCGCGTCGGCCGCGTAGCCCTTGCACTTGACGCCAAGCGCCTCAACCTCCTTTATCAGCTCCTCGGCATTGCTGTTTATCTGGCGATATGTGAATGCTACGTTTGCACCCTCCTGTGCAAACTTAACCGCAATGGCGCGGCCTATTCCTCGTGTGGCACCTGTTACCAGGGCTGTCTTTCCTTCAAGTAATTTCATGATATTGTTGAATTATAAGTTGTCTGCCGCGAATGTACGAAAAGAAGATGAATAAACCAAATTGCCCTGCAATGCCCTCACGCGCGTGTGTAAATGTTAAATATTTACTTTTTTCATTTTTATATGTATTTATTGGGAAAAAATAACTAATTTTGCCCATGAAACCCTACTGCGGTTTCTTTGCAAACGGAGCGGATTTGCAAGCAGTTATAGAAATAAGACAAAACGAAAAATACTAAAAATTATTTATGAGAAAATTTACTTTATTTTTGGCTTCATTGTTCCTTACTTTGGGCGCAATGGCGCAGACCAATCGTTATACTCGTATAGCTGATTTTGAGGCTGGAAGAACAAATTCTAAGGTATATACCTTGAAGACAACCCGTTCTCCTCTTTATTTCAACACAACCCAAAACGAACTTGCGAGTTATTGGACAAGTAGTAGTATGAGCACGCAAGGCGATAGAGCTGATGCTGCAAGTGCAGAACAGCAGTTCGCTTTCCTTCGTACGGATAAGACTGATGATGGTAAGTATTATATGTACAGTGTTAACGGTAACTGCTTTGTTGATATTAAAGGAATAAAGTCTGAAACTCCTGTTGCTGTAGCATATTTTATTAATGTTACTGATAAGGATGATTCAAACCATCATGGTCTTAAACTTTGTTTGGGAGAAACTGGTGACAATGTTGTAAATGTTACTTGGTGGAGTAATAACAATGCGGGTGGTTTGAGATATAATACGAATACGGAGGCTGATGCCGGTAATGTTTATGAACTTATAGCATATGACCAAGATGTTGATCTCTCTGCTCCTCTCGCAAAAATTGAACTTGGTGAAGCAATTCAGCAGGTATTGGCATATTATGACACTCTTCCTTTGGGTAATGGCGTCGGTCAATACTCATCATCAATTGAAGGTGTGGATGAGGAGTTTGCTAGGATATATGGATATTATAATTCAATTGTAGATTCAACTCCTGTTGAGGAAATTGAGGCTAAAACAGCAAGGATTGCGGAGATTATAGCATCATATAGTCCCAATATGCCAATAAATGGCAAGGCTTATACATTCAAGAATGTGCAGAAGGATGGTACAACGGTTTGTTGGTTCAAGTATGACAATGGATCAATTGGACTTACAACTAATAAAGACGAGGCTACAGCATTCATTTGCCGCAAACTTGACAATGGTGAGTATGCATTTGTAATGAATGCCGGAAAGTACATGATTTGGAAAGGTTCCGACGGTGGTTACAATAGCAATAACGGTGTAAGTGATAGCTATGACAATACAGATGTTAGAATGGCTGATTTTACCATTGAAAAAATGACTACGGGTAATAATATAAGTGGAGATTTGTCATATACTACCCGCTATGTACAGGTTAAAGGACGTCGAGCTACAGGTAATGACCGTATTAATTATTATGTAATAAAAAGAAATAATGGTAACCCAATTTTTGACCAGGCAAATGCACCATTCTACAACGACAATTTCTCTTCAGCATTCATTATGGACGAGGTTGAGTATGCAAACAAACCAAATTTGAATTCTGTTGGAACAAGCTCGTTGTTGACTGAAGATTTGCATAATAAGGCAATGGCTACATTCAGTGCTCCATTTGCAACAGTTGTACCTGCGGGTGTAACTGCTTACTATGCAACAGCAGGTAATGGTTATGTTACTTTGAATGCAATTGACAATACAAAGGCTGTCCCTGCAAATACAGGTGTGATTCTTGTGGGCGAAAATGCAGGCGAAGCGATAATGGCTCCAGCTGCCGGTGAGGCTGTTGCAGCAGTTGATGGCAATGTGCTTGCGCACTCTGCCGGTGCTGCTATTGATATTACAGATGGCTATATTCTTGCAGCAAAGGATGGTGTTGCAGGTTTCTACAAGGCTACAGCCGGTACTCTTGCTATGAATAAGGCATATATTGCAATCAATGGTACACAGGGTGCTGTAGAGGTTCGCCTCCCTGGCACAACAGGTGTTGAAGAGGTAAAAACTGAAAGCGGAAATGTGAAAACAATTTACGACCTCACAGGTCGCCGCGTTGAGGCGATCACAGCTCCTGGTATCTATATCATTAACGGTAAAAAAACACTTGTAAAGTAATAAGCGATTAAAAAGGATGCATCCTTTTTATATCACTTATTAGGAAAATAGGAAATGTAGGGGCGGGGTTCGCCCGCCCTTGCAAAACATAAACGAATAAAAGAATTTTACGATATATGAAGAAGACTTATGTATCTCCTCTCATGGTAGAGGTAAATGTTGAGGCTGAGTCAATGCTTGCAGCTTCAGTTGGTAAAAGCGAAGAAACTGTAGATCCTGGTCAGTCGTGGAGCAATGAGAGCCGCGGTGAATGGGGCAACTTGTGGCAGTAATTGATATAATGGACACTTGTCTATTATATTGACCCTAATATAATAAGGTTGTGTTTTTTGACACAACCTTGTGTGCTTGAAGATAATAATTATTTAATACTAACCTTAATATTTAACTTATGAAGAAGATTTTTTCTTTGTTGTTAGCTGCTTTGTGTCTCTCGACACAGGCTTATGCTGACAAGGTGACTGCTTCGACAACATTGCCATCGGATGGCAAACCGGAGCATGTCTACACCATGGTAAGTGGTAATGGTGCTTATGTGAGCCCTACTACTACTCCTGTTGAGGGCGATGCCGCTAACGGTCTCTTCGCATTCTATGCGGTTGACGGCGTTAATGGCGCGTACTACATCTACAGCCACAATGCAAAGAAGTGGCTTACCTATGACAGAAAGTCAAGCTATCCTACAGGTGCTGAGTTCGTTAAGTTGAGCGACAGCAAGGTCGAGGGTACTTATTTCAAGGTTGACAACTATTCAGGTGATGACTATCAGATTTCGCCTTACACTACAGCGGGCACAGCGCAGGCTATCTACCTGAACTATTTTGGTGGCGTGAGCGCTTGCTCTGGCAAGACACTTGGTCTTTGGACCGACAATGGTTCAAAGGACGGTGGTAGCCGCTACACATTCGCAGAGTATGTGATTGCTGAGCGCACTTACACAATCTCTGTTCCAGCGGGTGTTACATTGAAGATTGCCGGTGTTGAGTATGCCGACGGTTCTACAATCACTGTTGAGGGTTCAATCGACAAGTCTACAATCTCTGTTACAGCTCCAGCGGGTAAGTTTGCTGTTGTATCGGTAAACGATGTTGAGAACAAAATTACTGTAAACGTGGCTACATTGCCAACATTGCCTGCTTGTGAGCCTTACACAAATGCTTGGGTTTATCCAAAACAGCAGGATAATGTAGGTGTTGCAAATATTTCAGAGGACAATGGCGTGTATGTACTCAGCAACAAGGTGCTTGCTGCCGGTTTCATGAAGGTGGGCGAGGCGCTTTACTTTGCAGGTTCTGAGTCAATGAACCTTGTAGCGGGTACAGAGCCTTTCACTGTTGCTTTTGGTAGCGGTGACAATGTTCCAGCTTCGGCAATGACATTGAAGAGTGTTGCAACAGAGACTCTTGCTGCAAACAAGACAGCTATTGGCGGTGCCGAGCACTTTGCCGGTGTTGCATTGGTAGCTGAGTATGAGTACACATACAAGGGTGCTAAGATTGAGATCGTATGGAGCGCTGTATTGCGCGACGGCAGCCACTACTTGCGCACCGAGATGGAGCTCAAGGGTGTGGACGACGTTGACATGTACAACGTTATTCCAATGATCTACAATGTTGATACACAGGCTGCGGGTTCTGCTCCAAAGGTTGTGGGTAACACACGTGGTGCTACACTCGTAAGCGACAAGATCTTTGCAGGTCTTGAGACTCCAACAGCTTACAACACTGTTGGCGAGGCTACAGGCGAGGAGAACGCTTGGGATCTCAAGGATACAAAGAGTGCTTCTTTGACAGCTACATCTTGGACACAGGTTGCACAGGCCGATGTTCCCGGTCGTGTAACAGAGGCTACAGGTGCAGGCTATCCCAATGTACTCGCATATTCAATGACAAATGTTGAACTCAAGAAGAACCAGAAGGTTGAGATTGAGGTCAAGTAC
>JAFZFO010000045.1 GCA_017555845.1 Bacteroidaceae bacterium
CAGCATGGGAATGAACGACTTGCCGTGCAGTCCCATCTTGTGCATAAGACGGTCCATGATGAACGCGGCACGTGCCATGTAGCCCGAATCCTCCATCAGCGAGATGAAAAGGTACAGTATTAGAATCTGCGGAATGAATACCGCCACGCTTCCCACACCACCTATTATGCCATTGACCACAAGGTCCTTGAATGCACCGTCGGGCAATACTCCCGAGGCCATCTCTCCCATCCAGCCGAACAGGTTCTCAATCCACTCCTGTGGGTATGCTCCAAGCAGGAACACCGTGCTGAACATCGCCCACATTACAAGTAGGAATATGGGGAATCCCAACCAACGGCTTGCCACAAGACGGTCAATGCTGCGTGTCTTCTTCTGCGTGTCCTTGTTACCTGGCTTGAATGTCTCCTGCAACGCACCGTTGATGAAGCCGTATTTCGCTCCGCTTATGGCAGTCTCAACGTCAACACCAATCTGTGCCTGTACGCTTTTTGCGTTCTTCTCGGCAATATGTTGCCAACGTGGCAATTCCATTATCTTGCCAAGGAAACTGGGTATCTCCTTGTCGCCCTCAAGCAACTTCAGTGCCCAGTAGCGCACGGGGAACTGCTGTGGCAGGTCGTTGGCCTTGTGCAGTTCGGCCGACAACGGAGCAAGCTCCTCCTCAATGATGTTTCCGTAGTTTATATGAATGTGTCTTATGGTCTTGTTGTTGCCCTCGAACAGCTCTATGATGGTGTCAAGCAACTTGTCCAGCCCCATGCCGTTCTTTGCAACGGTTGGAATCATTGGTATACCCATCATCGCACCCAGGTGCTCATAGTCGAGCTGTGCGCCGGTAGCCAGCAGTTCGTCATACATGTTCAGCGCCACCACGGTGCGCAGGTTCATGTCAATGAGCTCGGTGGTTAGGTAAAGGTTACGCTCTATGTTCGATGCCACAACAGTGTTGATGATTACGTCGGGAATCTGCTCGAACAGGTGCTTGCGCACGTAGATCTCCTCGGGCGAGTATGCCGCAATGGAGTATGTACCCGGCAGGTCGGTGAGGTTAATTCGGTAACCCTTGTAGTTGAAGTTTCCGCATTTGGCACCTACGGTTACACCGCTGTAGTTACCCACGTGCTCATTCTGGTTGGCAAGCGAGTTGAACATCGAAGTCTTTCCGCTATTGGGGTTACCCACAAGCGCAACGTTAATGACGTTGTTTCGCCTGGTCGATATCTTTCGCAACATGCAGCTGGTGCAGTTGTCACCACTGCAGCTGTCGCATATTGTAAGGCTTGTGAACGTTGGTGCCGGGGTAAGCTCTTTCCTGGCCTCTTCCTCGGGCAGCACCTCAATCATTGCCGCCTCACTGCGTCGCAACAGCACGTCATATCCCATGACATGGTATTTCACGGGGTCATGCATGGGGGAGTCAAGTACCGACTTGACCTTCTCACCGCGTATGAAGCCCATCTCCATGATGCGCTTGCGGAATCCTCCGTGTCCCGACAGTCGCACAATGACCGCAGTCTCTCCGTTCTTCAGTTCTGATAGTTTCATCTAAATATTTTTCCTGTAAGGTAATACGTCAGCAACACATCTCGGCATTGCGTGGGCGTATTTTTGCATTTTATGCAAAAATAGTCCACTTTTACCTATCTGGCAATAGTTGTTTTTTATAATTTTCAGCTCACCGGTGGTCATTAGTGACTATATGAGAACAAAATGGAAAGATGTTGTGATTGAGCCTCCCAAGAATAACAATATTTTATGATTGCTGGGTGCTTTCTGCCGTACTATTTTTGCACCAGAGATTTCCGCGTGAATGAACTGAACAAATGATTTGTATTGTCCGTACCGGCATTGGCCGTACAGAATGACAGAGGGGAACGTTTTAAGTCGGCGTTCCCCTCTGTTCTTTTCTAATCAGTTGTCAGTAAGAAAAGTAGTGCAATCTGTAAAAACTAACTAATAATACGTAAGTTCGATATAAGAAATCGTACTGATATTCATTGCTTTTTGTCATCTCGAACGTATGTGAGAGATCTCTTTTCTCACAATATTTTGAGATTCCTCGTCGCTACGCTCTGTCGGACGTGTTGTTGAGGGCTTGCCCGAAAAATGACAAATTCACGATTTGATGAGTTTATATCGAACTCACGTTAATAATCAAAACTTTAACCTAAAAAATCATTCCATTACTTTTCTTTAATTTGCAATAAGTGCTACAAGTGCCGCGAGTCCTACTACAGCTGCAGCCGCATCAACGATGTCATTGTCGTTGCAGCATCTGTGTGGTGCAGGTGGCGGTGGAGGAGGGCATGGGCGTGGTGCCGGACGGTTCACTACCACTACTGGTGCCGGTGGGCAAGGACGTGGCGCCGGGCGGTTCACTACAACCGGTGGCTGTGGATTCCTGTTGCTGCCAATGTTAAAACCTGGCTTCCTGTCATTATCTGGCTTGTTCATGGCAATATTGTTGCCACCCTTCTTCCTATCTCTGTTATCCACTCTGTTCTCTACTTTGGCCTTGGCATTCTTTCTGTTGTTCTGTGCCATCATCTGTGCAGGCATAAGCATTCCGCCTATCAACGCTGCAATAACAATCATCTTCTTCATAGTCGTAATCTTTAAATGTTTAACCTGTTGTTTCTTCTTTACAAACTGTTTCCGTTTGTTTCTGATGCAAAGATATAGGCACAAAAATCCCCCTGCAATTGATTATTCCTAATCATTGCAGGGGATTTTCCTAAACGTGGGAGGGTTTCCCTCCTATTGCTTGAAGATGCTTGTCTCGGGTGTGCGTATGCCCGGTTTCAGTTCACCACCTATGTAGATGATGTCATTGCCGTTCGCGGTCATTGCGGCCCCGGCGCGTGCAAAAGCCTTGTCATTGCTTATCAGCTCCCAACATCCTTTCTGTGGGTCGTATGCTGCCAGTCTGCTGTTGAACCTGTACCACTCGGCAGGGTGGTGCATATACTCCTCCTTGCTTGTGAGACTGTATCGGCCTGATATCGCATCAGTGAAAATATCCTTGTTCACACCGCCTGCGGCGATGATGCGGCCTTTGTGGACCATTGCAACGCCTCCCGACAGGCTGAATGGCTCTTCCTCGCCCTCGATGCGTACATCGGGCAGTTGCTCCCAGCGCTGCTCGGCGAAGATGTAACGTGCTCCGTCGCAGTGTGTGACAGCATCGTTGATGTTGTCGGCTGTGCAGAATCCTCCCCACACATAAAGGGCCTCGGCTGTTGCGGCGCACACAGGCTGCACGCGTGGACATGACGGTATTGACGGCAGCTCCTCCCAGCCTTTCTCTGTTGCTGCAAGGTCAAGCATGAATACTCTGTTGCTCGCATTTCCGTCGGCATTACCACCAACGACAAAGACTTTCTCGCCATTCATGGCAGCGGCGGTGTTGTCGATGGTGCAGGGCAGTGACGGCAGTGCCTCGGCCTTGCAATTATTCTCAAGGTCAAGGCAATATACATCGCTTGTTGCACCGTTGCTGTTCATGCCACCTGCAATAATCCATCTGTTCCCGGCCTGTACTGCTGCTCCGTATGCCGATGCGGCAGGCAATGTCGCAACCTGTTCCCAAACAAGGTTTTCGCCTATCTCGGCTTTGTATATGCCGTTGTAGTAGCGTTTTAAGCCACCGTCGGCAGCCGGTTTCTCGGGAAAGTTGCATCCTCCGGCAATGTATAGCTCGCCGTCATGTACGGCTGCGTATAAAGCCGAAACACCAAGCTCGTAACCGCTCTCAAAGGCAGGCATCGTTCCGTCCTTGACTAAAGGGCTTGCGCCCTTGTGATTGTCAGTGCAACCCAAGAGCGCAACGCCTATAAGTATAAAAAGTATCTTTCTCATTTATTCCATATTTATAGTCTTCGGGCGCAGTGCAAAGAACTCTATCAGCAGTGACAGCACTGTCACACCGCCGAGCAGTGCGAAGCCTGTTCCCAGTGAGAGATTGCCCAATGCTGTTGTTATGGCAGCACCGCCCAACACGCCCGACATGTTTATGAAGCCGTATGCTGTGGCACGCTGGCGTGAGGGTACGAACTGGCACAGGATAGGCATTGTGTTTGTGTCGAAGAAACCGTAGCCGATACCGAAGCAGAGTATTGCAAGCACAACGGCAACGAGGCTGTCACCAAGGCCCATGAAGATGAGCGAAGGCACGATGAGCGCAAGGCCGATACAGCTTGTCAACACGCGTCCGCGCACATTCTTCTGCACCCACTTGTCCGATATTCTCGCACCTATCATGGCACCGATGAACGATGCTCCTGCAAGGCAGATGACAGCTGTGGGGCCTGCATAGTGCATAGCCTCCTTTGGATCAAGCCCGAAGCTGCCTGATATAACCCTTGCAACAAGCTCGGGCAACCAGTTCTTTGTTGCCCAACCCGGCATGCTCAGTGTGGTGAATACGAACAGTACGGCCCAGAATGCCATGTTGCTCAATACCAGTGAAATGCTCTTGAAAACACTCGGTTGGTTGGGGTCTTTCACGCTCTTTGCGCTCTTCTCGCGTCCTGGGTCTTTCACAAGTGCTATGAGCACCACTGAATATACCATTCCCACAAGACCGCATACAAGGAACACTGTGTGCCAGCTGCTCATCTGCTCCGAGAAGATAGAGCCGAAACCGCCGGCAACCTGTCCCAGGTAAAGACCTGTCATGTGTATACCGATGGCTGTGGAACGTGTCTTGCCGCTATGTATGTCGGCAATGAGTGACAATGCGGCAGGGATATACAATGCCTCGCTGAAGCCCATCACGGCACGCAATGCGTACAGTTCCCAATATGTATCGACATATCCCATGAGGAATGTTACGGCCGACCACACGAAGAGGCTGCCTACAATAAGGTTCTTGCGGTTCACACGGTCGGCGATAGTACCCGAGATTGGGCTCATGAGACCGTATATCCACATGAATGCAGCCATCAGCGCACCCCAGCCCCAAGGGCCGGTGTAGCTCTCGGCAACCTCAACAATATCCTCGGCCATGTGGAAACGCATGGTGCTGAGCATCTGACGGTCCATGTAGTTGAGGAACGCAACGCCCGACAGCAGCACTACTACAAGCCAGGGATACCACTTCTTTTCTGTTATCTTACCCATTATTCTTTGTCTGTTAAGATGTTACACAATTCAAACGATTTAATCATCATTCTTGGAATGTGGAACGGACCCTTGAAGATGTTACCCTTCGCAGGCTGTGCCACGGTACCGTCGCGATGCAGGTAGC
>JAFZFO010000046.1 GCA_017555845.1 Bacteroidaceae bacterium
CGCCCTCTCAGGCCGTTCTTGACCACATTGGAAGAGCCACAATAAAAGCATTTTTTTTAGCATATCAATAATAATCTTCGCAAAGATATGTAAATCAAATAATTACAAAGGTTTTATCCTACTTTTTGTCCACCTTGCCCATTTTTCATATCTTTAGGTTTGTGGTTATAGCAATATGGTCCTTTCCTGGGCTACCTGCACTAACCAAAAAAAGTGCAGGCCTTAGCCAACACCTTCAAGGTTCACCACAAACCACAATGCAATTGGTCAAGCCTACACTAATAGTGCAAACTCTCAAAATGCATTGTTTGTGCTCTGAAAAACTTTCCGAGGTGGTGATTCTGAAGGTTATTGAGCAAAATATGTAATATGTCTGTCTTTGGGCAAAAGCCAATGAGAAGTGCAATTTTAGAATAAAAACATTTTAATAACAAACATGTATCGGTTTATTTTGAAATATAGAGTTAAAAAAACAAATTTAATCAATGGCAAGCCCATCTCATAGGCTTGCTTATAATATTCGGCGAGCCTTATGTTTGCATCTACATATTCGCTGAGTGTATTGTAGCTCTCTGTGTCCTTGAATACAGGGAATGATGTTATAAAAAACTGTGCACCCGCACTACTCTGCCATCATCACAGTTTTCTCACTCCCCTTTTCGCGTAGCTGTCCGATGTATTTTTCAAGCTCCTCAATACTTGCGCGGCAGCCGTCGGCTTCCTTATGGAAATCAAAATCGGTAGGTAACACCTCTCCCACGCGGGTAAATATAGTCACATTCTCCGTGCCGTTGTAGTTCACCAGTTCAATGACAACGCGCTGGTAGTCATTCTCATCCCCTCGGGCGGCAGTCGGTTTCATGTATTCATGTTCATACTTTGCCAACTCCTTCTTGAAATTCTTGACAAGTTCTTCGCCCTGCTGCACCATTTGAGTGTAGTTCTCTCCTGCTTCTTCTGCCTCGTCAATCTTCACGGTCAATTCGTTGTATTCCTCGGTAATGTAGTAATCGAGCAACATTACTGAACGTAATGGCAAATGGACCGTGTCCAATTCAACGAGTGAGTACGAATGGTCGGGATAGTTCTCCTCTATGTACTGACGTATGTATTCAGGCATCTGATACTTGTCGGCAAGCAGTTCTTTTTGCTCTTTATCCTTCTGGGCATTCTCCTTGGCCTTGTCAATATACTCAGGGAAGAGCCTGTTCAGACATAATGCCCAGAACTTGCCAATTTCAATGACGTATATATTCCCACAATCCCTTTCAATGTATATTTTCCTGATTCTCTTTTTCTTGCAGAGCTCCTTCTCGTCTATTGGGAACTCAATGATTGTTGAATACAGCCTTTCTCTCGCGTAAGGTCTTGATACCTTGACAACTTCGGCCGAATGTACCTGTGTTTTAATGTAGGTGTCATTGTTGAATTCAACGCGTACATTGTTGTTCTTGCTGATGTCTACAGCCTCATTTTTCCCCGGTACCGATATTACAAAGTATGTATTTTCTGCTTTTGCCGTTATATAATGCCTTATGCAACCCAAGTCTGTATATGGGTCGCATTGCTCGCTTTTCAGTCCAAAAAGTTTGCTTTCGCCGTAATATACTTGTGCCGACAATGCCTGAGTGAGCAACACCATCAACAACAGCAGAACCTTTCTCATGCCAACATTTATTTTATCAGTTCCTGAGCTCTTTTAAGCTCTTTGCCCATGACCTGTACCTGAAGCGGCGCACCGCTCTCGGTATTGATGTACATAGCACTACCCTTTTCCACGGTCATGGCATTTATGCCTTTATCATTCAGCATTGCACGTACCGCTTCGGCCTCTACCTTATTCTGGCATTCGGCAGCTACAACAAGGTCGTTGTCATTCTTGTAGCTCTGTGCCCTACGTCTCTCCTGAAAATGCATGAAGGTTGCAATTGCGATGCTCGCAGGGAACCACTGTTCCCAATTGCCTGTGAAACAGCTATCTGTGTTATCGGGGAACTTCCATTCAAGCAACATGAAGACACCGAATATAACAGTAGTTGCAATTGCTATAACTGTCATGGTGCCGAGAATCTTCGCACCTTTTGATTCTTTGCAACAACGCCCAACCAATATGTATGCAATCAGTAGAAGGAGTGAAGCAGCGGCCAATCCCAACTGAATATCCAACCAGTCAATAATACCCTTCCCGCCCATCATGTCACAAAGGAAATAGCAAGGCAAAGTAATCAATAAACAGAAGACAAAATCAATAAGGAAATTCTTTACCGTTTTCATAGCTGTATAATTTTTTTCAAAGTTATCTAAATTATTGGTTTGGCAATCAAATATTAGTTAAAAAAGTGTATATTCGCTCCGGAAATTAATGTTTTATGAAAATATATTCAGCTCCTCTTCAAGGGTTTACCGAGGCTGTATGGCGTAATGTACATGCTGCAGTCTTTGGTGGAATCGATGGCTACTACACACCATTCCTGCGCTACGAACATGGCGAGATACGTAATAAGGATATCCGCGACATTGAACGCAAGAACAATAGCGTGGAAAATCTTGTGCCACAGGTCATAGCGGCCAACCCCGATGAGATGCGTCCTCTGCTCAACCTTATAGCCGGTGAAGGCTATTCGCGTGTTGACATAAACATGGGTTGCTCGTTCCCGTTGCAGATGCGCAAACGCCACGGAGCAGGCCTGCTGCCCTATCCTGAACTTGTTGCAGAGTTGATGAAAGAGGTTGCACAGCATCCCGAGGTCTCATTCTCTGTAAAGATGCGCCTTGGCTGTAACAGCAAGGATGAGTGGAAAGAACTGATGCCTATTCTCAATGATGCCCCTTTACGCCACGTGACAATGCATCCTCGCTTGGGTATTGAGCAGTACAAAAAGCCTGTTGATGTGGATGCGTTTACCGAGTTCTACACAGCCTGCAAGCATCCGGTAATATACAATGGCGACCTTAACTCTTTGGCCGATATCAACCGCGTAGAACAACTGTTCCCCGGTCTCAAAGGCATTATGCTTGGTCGCGGACTGCTTGCTAACCCTGCACTTGGCGTTGAATACCGCACCGGGCGTGAACTTACAAATGCCGAACTGGGTAACCTTGTGCGGCAGATGCACGATGCCCTGATGCGCGAGCTCACTCCTCGCCTGCAAGGCAACACACAGTTCCTGAGCAAGATGAAACCTTATTGGGAATACCTGTTGCCCGATATGCTAAAACGTGACAAGAAAGCAATTCTCAAAGCAACGACAATAGAAAAATATATGAATGCCGTGAACGATGGCCTGGCAGGATATTGAATTTAGCTATATTTTTTGCCAAATCGCTCTCTCTTATGCAATATCCCAATGGGAGTGTTGTCCGTTTTAAAAATATTTTCTAAATTTGCGTTGTCGGGTGTCTGACACCTCGGCAGACATATTTTACGAAAGTGTTTTTCGATTATGCCTTAAGTAGGAAATGTGGAAGTTTTCAACAACAGAAAGGCGACGGACAGCACTCTCTTCTTGTGTAGCTATGTGTCTACGCTCTATTTGGCGTATATCATACTATTCAAGTGTGGGGTATTGCATCGTTTGTTTCTGTTAAGGTCTTTCCACAACCTCCTACTTAATGAACGAAAAAGGCTCCACACTTTCTTTATATCCATAGCTCACACATGGAGTCTGCGAGCAACAAATTTAGTGTTATTATGAAAAAACATTTTTTTACAGTTGTTGTTGCCGCTTTTACATTGGCAAGTTGTTCTACATTTGGAGATTTTACAACCACAAATGTAACGAGTACTCTTGAGTATATGGAGTCTTCGGCTCGTGTTCTGGAAGCAGATCACAATATGCTTTTGACTCCGGTCATTGCCGATATTGAGGTTTCGAGCAAAAAAATCAGCTATACAGAGAAAGAGATGTTTGCAAATCTGGAAGTTACACAGGCGTTGTTGAAAAACATTTCAGAATTGAAAAAGATAGCCCTTTCTCGTGCAGCACGCGCAAATAATGCCGATGTGCTTGTAGGTTCTACAATTGATATTGTAACAAAAAACGGTCGTCTTGAAATTACAGTTTCCGGTTACCCTGCACACTATGTGAAGTTCCGCAAGGCTGATGCACAAGATGTTGAGCTATTGAAGAATGTCTATAATATAAAAACAGTTAATGGTGCAGATATTGTAAATTCTCCGTCATCTACTTTGAATATAAATAAAATTGAACAAGTAAAGCAGTGATATAAACTATGAAACGCTTTTTAATAACAGCTTTTTTGCTTTTATTCTTGTTGCCAGAGTGTTTTGAACTAAATGCACAAAACAACATTCAAGGTGGCATGACCATTAATACCACAACTGTTTATCAAAAGAAAAAAAAGGAATTGGCAGCAATAAGTTCTGGCTTTGAGCAGTCATTGACCCTTGACTATATTTCTGATTTCTACTATTGTTACAGGGGTGGTATCGATTATATTGCAGGTCTCCGTTTCAACAAGTGGCTCTATGCCGGTGTTGGTCTTGGATTGAATTTTCAGAACGGTGAGGATATCTATTATTCTTATGATGACGATATTCGTCCGAAATTTACCATTCCACTCTATTTGCATGCGAAAGCGTATGTGAATTTGGCAAACAAAAGGTATGCTCCATTCGTTGCTCTTTCAGCAGGTGCAAACATAACCGGTCCTGTTGAAGTGGAAGGGTATCGTTCATGGTATTCAAATGGAAGATATTATAGTGAGACATGTTATGATAAATACAACCCCAGTTTTCTCTTTATTGAGCCAGCAATTGGATTGAATTATCGTTTGACATCAAAATTTAGTGCATATGTACAACTCGGATTGAATGTACATGGTGTGTCAAACATTGATTACTTTGACTCTAGTGAATTAAAAGTATATTGCTATAATGAGTCGGAGTGTGAAATGTCTTTAAGATTAGGATTTGTATTCTAAACAACGAAGTCTTAATATAACAATTAGCCTCATAGTTGCTTATAAGCAGCAATGAGGCTAATATCTTTAATAATAATCCTTTATTCCATTTCAAACTCGATCTGTGCGGCGAGGTCATATCCCTCCTGGTACAGCGCAAGCAATTTGTCGATGTCGCGTTCAATGCGTCCCACTTCAACAGGCTTTACAGGGCGCAACACTCCTACCTTTCCATCGTTTTCCATTCTCTCCACAAGCTCCATCTGCCTGTTGTACATTGCGTTACGGTTGCGTATGGTTTCCTTTATATTAGGATATTTGCGGTAGAAAAAGAAAGGTACCCTTGTAGCCTTTTGTGGCTTACGGTAGCCCTGGTTGCGTGTCAGTACTACGAGGTTGTTGTCATAACCTAATGAGATGGCGCGTTCAAGTGGAATGGAGTCGGATATGCCGCCATCCAACATGGGCTCGCCGTCTACATATGCTATGGGGCATACGAATGGCAGGCTGCTCGATGCCTTCACAATCTCAATTACGCGCTTGGGGTTCTTCTTCTCCTCAAAGTAACATGCCTTGCCGGTGAGGCAGCTTGTTGTTACCATCTCGTAACGCTCGGGGCTGTTCGCCAACCTATCATAGTCGTATGGGCTGATCTCCTCGGGAAAGGTGTGGAATAGCAGGTCGAAATCCATGATGTTACCTTTTGTGAAAAGGTATTTGAGGCCTATATAGTTGTACTCCTTCAACAAGTCAATGTCGGCATATTTTGCGCGGCCACGCTGGTGTGACATATAAGACAAGCCATTGCATGCACCGGCGCTCACACCTATTATATAAGGAAAGCGTATGCCACGGTCCATGAAGTTGTCGAGTACGCCAATGGTAAATATTCCACGCATGCCCCCACCCTCAAGAATGAGTCCCGATTTCTCCGTTATCTTGAATTTTTTCTTTCTCATAGTGCAAATGTATTAAAACAAGTGGTAAAAATGAACAAAACGCACGTTTTTTATTGCTATTTATACTTCTTTTTCTTTCAAGCACTCTATATTTGCATATATGTATGTACAAACAATTAAATGATATTACTATGAATAGAAACATTATCGCATTGTTCGCTGCCGCTGCACTTTTTGCATCATGTGGCGCCGACAAGAAACCAGTTGAGCAGGAGGCTGCGCTGCCCGTTGTAGAAAACGAAGTTACGGAGCCTATTGTTTATGAGAACGAGTATATTGTAAAGGTGGGCGATGTTGCTCCCGATTTCACTTTGCAGATGACCGACGGCAGCACATTTACCTTGTCCCAGCAACGCGGAAAGGTTGTGATGCTGCAGTTCACTGCCGGCTGGTGCGGTATCTGCCGCGAGGAGATGCCACACATAGAGCGCGACATCTGGTTGCCAAACAAGGATAACAAGGATTTTGTCCTCGTTGGTATTGACCGTGAAGAAGAACTCGAGGATATCCTTCCGTTCATTGAGGGTGTAGGTACAACCTACCCCATTACCATGGATACCAATGCCGATGTCTTTGCGCAGTATGCCTTGCGTAATTCCGGCATCACGCGTAACGTGCTCATTGATCGTGACGGCAAGATCGTAATGCTCACACGCAAGTTCAAGAGTGAGGAGTTCACTGCGTTGGTAGAGAAGATCAACGCAATGTTGGCAGAATAATCCCTCATTGATAAGTATAAAAAAATCAGCACCGCATGGTGCTGATTTTTTTGCATATATAAGGATTTTATTATTCCTCGAATCCGTTAGGATTGTTCTTCTGCCAGTTCCAGCTGTCGCGGCACATCTCCTCGATACCGAACTGTGCCTTCCAACCGAGCTCAGCCTCAGCCTTTGCTGGGTTACAGTAGCAAGTTGCGATGTCACCTGGGCGGCGTGGCTTGATTGCGTAAGGAACGGGAACACCGTTAGCCTTCTCAAATGCCTTCACTACGTCGAGTACTGAATAACCGTGACCTGTACCGATGTTGTAGATAGCGATACCCTTGTTTGCAACGATAGCCTTCAAAGCTGCTACGTGAGCACGTGCAAGGTCAACTACGTGGATGTAGTCGCGTACACCTGTACCGTCGTGTGTGTCATAGTCATCACCGAATACGCCGAGCTCAGCACGCTTGCCTACTGCAGTCTGTGTGATGTAAGGCATAAGGTTGTTGGGGATACCGTTAGGGTTCTCACCGATTGTACCGCTCTTGTGTGCGCCGATTGGGTTGAAGTAACGCAACAGAACGATGTTCCACTCGTTGTCAGCCTTCTGGATGTCCATCAAAACCTCCTCAAGCATAGACTTTGTCTGGCCATATGGGTTTGTACAGTGGCCTTTTGGGCACTCCTCTGTGATAGGAATGATGGCTGGATCGCCATATACAGTTGCACTTGAAGAGAAAATCATATTCTTGCAACCGTTCTTGCGCATAACGTCAACAAGTACGAATGTGCCGTTCATGTTGTTCTCATAGTACTCCAATGGCTTAGCGCAGCTCTCGCCTACAGCCTTCAAGCCTGCGAAGTGGATACAAGCATCGAACTTGTGCTCGTCGAACACCTTCTGCAAACCTTCGCGGTCACGGATGTCTACCTTGTAGAAAGGAACTTCCTTGCCAATGATCTTGGCAACACGCTTCAATGAAATAGGAGATGAGTTGTCAAGGTTGTCAACTACTACAGCCTCGTGGCCTGCCTCGGTAAGCTCAATCAAGGTGTGGCTTCCAATGAAACCTGCACCACCGGTCAATAGGATTTTCATTTTCGTTATATTTATTAAAAGTTTATGTTCGCAATTGATGCAAATTTAATACATTTTATCCAAAGGCAAAATAATTGGGCTAAAATATTGCCTATTCGTTACTCTTTGAGAACGAATAAGGTGCATCTTCGGCGGTTATGCCGCGTGAATGGTTGGGAGTGCTGTCCATCTGTAACTTTATCCTTGCGCCCTGCATCAACGTCTTGTGGTTTATGTAGTTGCGTGAATATTGTCTGCCGTTGAGTTTCATGCTCGATATGTACACATTCTCGGCGTTGTTCTCCTTGGCGTCAATGAGAATCTCCTTGCCGTTTTCAAGGTGCACCGTTGCGCGTTCGAACAGCGGAGAGCCAAGCACATATTCATTGCTTGCAGGGCACACCGGGTAAAAGCCCAATGCCGAGAATACATACCATGCCGATGTCTGTCCGTTGTCCTCGTCGCCGCAGTAACCGTCGGGGGTCGGGGTGTACATCCTTTCCATCACCTCGCGCACTCTACCCTGTGCTTTCCAAGGCTCGCCTGCATAGTTGTAGAGGTAAATGATGTGCTGCGCCGGTTGGTTGCCGTGGGCGTAGTTGCCCATGTTCATCACGGTCATTTCGCGTATCTCGTGGATTGGGAAACCATAGTAGCTGTCATCATAGTGCGGCGGTGTAGTGAAGACGGAATCAAGCATCTGCACGAACTCCCTTTTGCCGCCCATAAGGTCAATGAGTCCCTGTACATCATGGAACACCGACCAGGTGTAGTGCCAGCTATTGCCCTCGGTAAAGTTGCCGCCCCATTTCAGTGGCGAGAAGTTCTCCTCAAAGCTGCCGTCGCTCTTGCGCCCACACATCAGGTTGTACTCCTTGTTGAAGAGGTTTCGGTAGTTCATTGCGCGCTTTTCAAGTTCGTCAATCTCGCTCTGTGGGCGGTCAAGTGCTTTCGCAACCTGCAGAATACACCAGTCGTTGTAGGCATACTCCAATGTGCGTGCCGCGTTCTCGTGTATTCCTGCATCGCAGGGAATATATCCCAGGCTGTTGTACAAATCGTGTCCCAAACGGCCTGTAGATGAAACCGCGGGATGCACGTTGCGTGTGCCGTGTTGCAGGCCCTCATAGAGCAATGCAGTGTCCTCAACCCTTATTCCTTTTATAAAGGCATCTGCCAATACCGATGCCGAGTTGTTGCCCACCATGCATCCGCGGTGTCCCGGGCTTGCCCATTCGGGGAAGAAACCGCTCTCGCGCCTTGTGTTCAACAAGCCGGCCTGTATCTCCTCGTTTATTGATGGATATACAAGGTTCAGCAGTGGGAACAGGCTGCGGAATGTGTCCCAGAAACCGGTGTCGGTATACATGTATCCCGGCAAGATCTCGCCGTTGTATGGGCTGTAATGAACGATATTACCCTCGCCTGTAATCTCATATAGCTTGCGTGGGAAAAGCAGTGAGCGGTAAAGGCATGAGTAGAACATTCGCTTGTGGTCAATGTTCTCCCCTTCAACCTCAATGCGGCCAAGTATATCGTTCCATTTGTCGCGGCCTGTTGCAACAAGTCTGTCGAAATCATTGCTACCGAGTTCACGCAGGTTTATCTCGGCTTGCTCGGCGCTTATGAATGAAGATGCAACGCGTGCGTGCACCACCTCGCCTCTCTTTGTTTTGAAACCAATGATGGCACCGGTGTGGTCGCTGGCCTGTTCCATTGCGTCTTCGGTAAGCAATGTCGGGGTTGTTGAACCATCGTGCGAGAATGTGGCGGTGTATTCAAACGGCTTGTCAAACACAACTACAAAATAGTTACGGAAGTTTGCCGGCACTCCCCCGCTGTTGCGTGTGGAGTAACCGATAATCTTGTTCTCTTGTGGAATTATTTCAATGTGTGAGCCGTTGTTATGGGCATCGATAGCCACAAATGACTCGCCCACAGGGAATGTAAAACGGAACATTGCCGCCCTCTCGGTTGGGGTCAGCTCCGTTACAATGTCATAGTTGGCCAGATATACCTTGTAATAGTGTGGCATTGAAACTTCGCCTTTATGTGAGAACCAGCTCGCACGCTCCGCTTCGTCAACAACCGGTTTGCCGGTCATTGGCATCAGTGAGAATTCGCCGTAGTCGTTGATCCATGGGCTTGGCTGGTGTGTCTGCTCAAAGCCGTAAATTTTGTTCGCAGTGTAGGTGTATTGCCATCCGTCGCCCATCTTGGCTGTGCGCGGTGTCCAGAAGTTCATGCCCCATGGCATTGCCGTGGCAGGATAGGTATTGCCGGCCGAGAGCTCGAACGATGATTGCGTTCCGATAAGAGGATTCACGTAGCTCACGAAATCCTTTTCCTGCGCTTTTGCACATGTGGCGCAAAGTAGAAAAAGGATGAACTGTATATTCAAAATGTGCTTTTTCATAGAACCTGTAAACTTAACAATGGTAAAATTAACGTTTTCTTTTTAAAAAGCACCCCTAAAGGGTAAAATAATTGCCGAAAAATAAGGCTGTTAAGCAAAAAAGTATTACCTTTGCGCCGCTAATACGAGATATTGGCTAACTCAAATCATTAACCATTAAAAACATTTTAAAGAAATGGCAACAAAAATCAGACTTCAGAGAAGAGGCCGTAAGCACTACGCATTCTACTCTATCGTGATTGCAGATTCGAGATCTCCACGTGATGGAAAGTTCACCGAGAAGCTCGGTACTTACAACCCTAACACAAACCCTGCGACTGTAGAGTTGAACTTCGAGCGCGCTTTGTGGTGGGTTAACAACGGTGCTACTCCAACTGACACTGTACGCAACATCCTTTCACGCGAGGGCGTGTATATGATGAAGCACCTCCAGGGCGGTGTTAAGAAGGGTGCATTTGACGAGGCTGCAGCTCAGGCAAAGTTCGATGCTTGGAAGACAGCTAAGGTAAACGCACTCAACGGTGTAAAGAGCGCTGATGAGCAGGCTAAGCGTGACGACAAGAAGGCACGTTTGGAGGCAGAGAAAGAGGTAAACGCAGCTATTGCAAAGAAGGTTGCCGAGAAGAAGGCAGCTGAGGCTCTTGCAAAGGCTGAGGCAGAGGCTGCTGCTAACGCAGAGGCTACAGAGGCTCCTGCAGAGGAGGCTGCTGAGGCATAATTGCGAGATACTCTTTTGCAGTAATGCTCACTATAATCCCGTCGACCGCAAGGTTGGCGGGATTTTTCGTTGATACATCCCAAAGGCAAGAACCCCTCTTCCTTAATTTGCCTTATAGCCCTTTTGGGCCGTATGACATCTGCGTACTTAATTGCAAATTCATTGTTTTTCACACCCAATGTTTTGCCCGTAGCGCTTTTTGGAGTATTTTCGCATTATAAATAGTAGAATGATGAAAAGAACAACATATCTGTCACTTGTCATTGCGCTTGTTATGGCAATGTTTTCAAGCTGTGGCGAGGACAGGACACACGAATATTACGACTTGACCCAAGAGAACCAATGGACCTACTCAAAGATGCAGGAGGTCTACCTGTGGCGTGACATGATCAAAGAGCCGTCGCGCAGCACATTCTTTTCCACAACAACCAAGTTCTTCTCTTCATTGCTATATAGCAGCGACAAGGTCTCGTTCTTTGCCGACACGGTCTCTGCCGGCAGCTATGGAATTACTTTTGCAGTCATGCGCGACCCTATTGGCGAACGCCCAAGCAAGACATATGCACTTGTGCTGATGGTCGAGCCCGGTTCGCCGGCCGACATTGCAGGCGTTGAACGTGGAACTTGGATATCTTCGGTGGGAGGAACAGCCTTGACAACGAGTCGATATTCCATGCTGCAGTCCGGTGGCAATACAAATCTTGTTACCGAATATATAGATTACGATGACGATGTGCAGAGGTATTGTTGGAATGCAGGCGACACGTTGCAGATAGGCGCATCGCGTGACTGTTCCGAACGCGCCCTTTACCTTGACACTGTCTATACCGTACGTTCAAAGAATGTAGGATATCTTGTGATCAACAATTTCAATGGTGATGATTTCATTGACAGGACACAGAATGCCTTGTTGCGCTTTGCTGCCAATGAAGTGAACGAAGTAGTCATCGACTTGCGCTACTGCTCTGGCGGCTCAATAGCGAATGCTGCATCGTTGGCAAGCTCATTTGTCGACCCCGAACTTTATGGTGCAGCATTCTGCAATCTCCTGGACGCAGATAGCGAAACAGACACTACATACTGCTATGCAGCGCAGCAGACATCGCTCAGTGAAAACAGACTTCACGTTATCATTGGCGAGCAGACCGCCGGTGCTGCCGAACTATTTGTTACAGCGCTCAACAAATCGCGTTCAATGTATGACCTCATGATATTCGGTGCAAAGAGCAAGGGCGTGAATACAATGACAAGCAGGTTCGAGTCGCCATATGGTTTTGCAATAAACCCTGCAACCAATTACATTGCGCTATCCGGTGGAGAACAGCTCACGGCTGTCGCGCCCGACTATTCCGTAAGTGAGTTGCAGCATGTTGAGAATATCCATCCGTTGGGTAGTGAACAGGAGTACATGTTATATAATATATTGTACTACTCTACAAACGGAGCGTTGCCCCAAGAGAATGGCAACATGGTTGATGTGACGTTCTGCAGGCAAGGCTGCAAGCCCTTTATAAAGTAAATGTTGAATGAATCCCGGTCTTTTGGCCGGGATTCATTATTTATTCCAATCACTTTTCAAAACCTCCGGTGCCATTGCTGTGTTATTCTCTTGAATAACTTAAAAAATAGCAATGTAATGAAAAAGACTCTATTGTTTGTTGTGGCAGCTGCCACACTCATGCTTTCGGCCTGCAACAAGAAGGGCAAGCCTGTACAGGATGGTTGGGCTTTTGAGGAGGACAGCATCTATTTCGTAAATGACTCCACGATTGCCGATGTCCAGACCTTTGTCTTCGAAGGTACTTCTCCAATGGATGGCAATGCAATTGCCGATGTGATACTTGCGGTGCAGACTGTCAACCTGAACAGTGACGGTACATACACCATAACCACTGATTATGTTGATGAAGGCATTGCAACACAGTCGGACAAAGGTGATGCAATGATACTGCTCGGTGTCAATGACAGCACCGCTACAATTCTGCAACTGGTATCAAGCAATTACAACACTCCAACGGTTTCTTTCATCATGATGGAGGATAGTTCGCTTGTAAAGGTTGACAAGAACGGCACTCCGGTAGCCTCCAATCCTGATCATAAACTTAGCTTAATCAAATGACAACATTGTAAATGAACTTGTTATGAAGAAGTTTCCAATCCTTACACTTGCTGTTGTCTGTGTCTTGTCCATCTCTTCGTGTCAAAAAGACCCTGATATTGACAAATTGGATAACAGCTACCTTGTATATACCAATTATGACAATGGTACCGATTTCAAGTCGTTCAGCACCTTCCATGTCATTGACAGTATATTGATAATTGACAATAGCGAAAAGACTACCTACTGGAACAACGCGAACTCCGAGAAGATAGTGGATGCATTCAATGCCAAGCTTGCATTGGCTGGTTATGAGCCAGCCGGCAATGAAACCGAGGCAGATATAGTGTTGCAGTTGAGTTACGTGAACACCACTTACTATTTCAATGTCTATAATCCCGGCCCATGGTGGAACAGCTATCCCGGTTATTGGAATTGGGGCGGCTGGGGATGGTACTACCCCTACTCTTTCTCCTATAGCTACAGCACGGGATCCATTATTGGCGAGTTGGTCGATACCGGTGCTCCCACTCCGCTCAACGACAAACTTACCGTGGTGTGGAATACCTATATCTGTGGTTTGCTCAACGGCAACAACCTGAGTCTGTCGCGTACAATGGAGGCCATTGACCAGGCATTTGTGCAGTCGCCATATCTGCAGAGAGCAACTATTGAAAAATAAAGGAACCGTTTAAATTTAAAGTATATGAAAAGTTTCAGAAACATTTTCTATATAGCTATGCTTTTTGCCTTTATGTGTGTGCCTTCGGACGGAAAGGCGCAGATATCATTGGATAGCTATTTCAATGTCGACTGGCAGTTCAAGATTCCACTCGGCAATAAATTCTCGAACGATGTCAGCGGTTGGGGAATGAATTTTGAAGGCGGATATTACGTGACCACCGACATAGCTGTTGGAGGTTTCATCAGTTTCCACACCAATAACGAGTATTTCTCGCGCCGCACCATCCATCTCTCCCCTACACTCTCAATGAACAGCGACCAGCAGCACCAGATGTTTACCCTGCCTTTTGGAGCGCTCATACGCTACCGCTTCATTGAGGCCGATTTCCAGCCCTATGTAGGCATGAAACTGGGTGCTTGCTACTCCGAGTTCAACAATTACTACTACATCTTCTTGAAAGAACAGAACCGATGGGGCTTCTATATCTCGCCCGAGGTAGGTTTCAACTGGTATCCATGGCCAAACGGATTGGGATTGCACATGGCAATATACTACAGCTATGCCACCAATAAATGCAACATCATGAGCTACTCCCAAAGCGGGCTCAACGACATAGGATTCAGGCTTGGTGTAGCATTCTAAAAACAAAAAGCTGCGCAAATTTGCGCAGCTTTTTGTGTATATGTGCTGTTGGCTGTTATTCAGCAGGTGTCATGCTCACCTCAATGTAGTTGCCCTGATCGAGGATGTACTTTGCCAACAGGCGGATATCCTCGGCAGTGATGCTGCTGACAAGGTCAACATAACCATCGCGTGTGTTCTTGCCCTCGAAATAGTACTTGTAGAGCCATGTCTTCCAAGCACCGTTTCTCTTCTGGCTCTCCTCGAATGATTTGAGCATATAGCTGCGTACCTTCTCAACGTGCTCGTTCACAGGACCCTCGGCTGCTATCTTTTCGAACTGCTTGATGATGATCGCAAGGAGCTCCTCGCGGCGTTCGGGCGACATCTTGAAGTTTATGTTGAGTGAGTAGCGGTTCTCGGGCTCCTCACTGATTCCGCCCTGTACGCCAACGCCGTATGTACCACCCTCTTTCTCGCGTACCTCCTCGGTGTAGACGATGTTGAGAATCTGGCTGAGGAAGCTCATTGTGATGATGTTCTTCTGTGTAGGGTCAATCTTGCCGGTGTATGTAACAACCTGTGTACCGGTTGGAGTCTCCATCTTGTTCTTGAAGTTGTTCTTGTATACACCTTCGCGAGTCTTTACACGTGAACCGACAATGTACTGTGGCTTGCCGTTGCATGGCAGTGCACCGATGTAACGCTCAACAAGTGGCTTCAAAGCATCAAGGTCAACATTACCTACAATAACGAACACTGCACCTGTTGCATCTGCAGTTCTCTCGCGGTAAATCTCAAGGACGCGGTCATAATCGACCTTGTCAACATCCTCGGCAAGCAGAGGCATCACACGTGGGTGGTTGTCGTAGAGCGCCTTTACCAATGTGTCGCTGAGCGCAGTGTTTGGATTGAGGTTTCTATCCTTGAGGTTGTTGCGCATGCGTGTTGTCAAAGACTCGAATGCTTTCACATCCTTGCGTGGCTGTGTATACTTGAGATATATGAGCTGGAACATAGTCTCCATATCCTTTGTTGAGCAATCTCCATTGATGAGATCGTATATTGGGCTGCAACCTACACTCGCTGTCGCTGTGCTACCCGATAGTTTCTTGTTGAGCTGTGTTGCATCGAACACACCGGCACCACCGGCAGCAACCGATGAGAGCATAGCAAGGTTCAGGCGCTCGATGTCGGGGTAACGGTTTGTACCACCACGCTTGTAACCCGAGAGTGAAATCTTGTCGGCCTGGAAATCGGTTGGCTTAACAACTACCTCAATGCCGTTCTCCAAGGTCCATACGGTTGAGCCCCACATGCCATCGCGTGTCTCCACAACCTTGCAGCCTGTTGGAATCTCTGCAAGCAACGGAGCATCAACGGCATTGTCCTCATAGGCCGATATTCTGGCATTCTGTATCATCTGCTGCAACATCTCGATATCCTTGATGCCTGGATATACAACGCCTTCCTTCTCGGGTGCAAAAGATACCACAACCTTGTTGTCATCACGGAACAGTGATGGGATAACGGCATTTACCTCCTCGAGAGTAATGGCGTTGATAATCTCCTTTGAGAGCTCATACTCCTGTGTAGGATCCATCATGCTGTTGTTGTCAAGGAAGTGTCTCACGCAGTTATTCACATAGTACTTGCTTGTGCGCTTGTCACGCTCGGCATACCATGACTCGTTAGAGGCAAGCATCTGCTCCTTGGCACGCTTGAGTTCAGGCTCGGTGAAGCCAAAACGGCGGGCACGCTCAACCTCGGTGAATACGAATGGAACAGCTTCCATAACCTGCTCGCTCTTGCAGTTTACCATGATGGTGAATGCCTTCTTTGTCTGTGCTACACCAAAGTCGCTGTAACCGATACCGGCACTCATGTATGGAGGGTTCTGGCTGCTTGAGATCTCTCTGAAGCGCATGTTCAGCAAGCCTGTTGCAATTGATTTCAGGTATGTATCACGCTCAAACTCCTTTGTGTTGCGCATCTCGCGTGGAGCGGCGTCGTGCTTGTACATGATCTGCAGCATGTAGTTCTGCTGCTCCTTGTCCATCTGCTGTGAGAAGATTGTCTCCTCGTTGTCCTCAACGGGATAGTATTCGCGCACGGCAGGCTTCTTGGCCTTCTTTATCTGCTTGAAGATCTTCTTTACCTTTTTCTCCATGTCATCGACATCGATGTCGCCGACGATGATGATACCCTGGAGGTCGGGGCGATACCACTTCTCGTAGTAGTCGCGCAATGCCTGATAAGGAAAGTTGTCTACAACCTCCATGATACCGATTGGCAAGCGGCTGCCATATCTGCTGCCGGGGAAGATGTCGGCAAGCATGCGCTCCTGCATACGCATCATTGCGCTGTTGCGTCCGCGCCACTCCTCGTGGATAACGCCACGCTCGCTGTCAATCTCAGCCTCTTCGAGTGTGAGACCGTCGGCCCAGTCATGGAGAATCCAAAGACATGAGTCAATGGCACCCTCTACGTTCACGGGTACATTGTCAATGTTGTACACAGTCTCATCGATTGATGTGTAGGCATTGAGGTCGGCACCGAACTTCACGCCAATGCTCTCAAGGTAGTTGATCATTGACTTTCCGGGGAAATGCTCTGTTCCGTTGAAGCACATGTGCTCAAGGAAGTGCGCCAATCCGCGCTGGTTCTCCTCCTCCTGAAT
Source organism: Bacteroidaceae bacterium (assembly GCA_017555845.1). GTDB lineage: Bacteria > Bacteroidota > Bacteroidia > Bacteroidales > Bacteroidaceae > HGM04593. Next base: position 16,886 of record JAFZFO010000046.1, read on the forward strand.
AGAACCCACCTTCTGTGCAATGTAGAAATTCACAAGGTTCTCGGGGTTCTTGTTGTGACGGATGTAGTAGGTAATGCCGTTCTTCAGCTTACCCACTCTGATTGTCGGGTCCAAAGGCAACTGCTCGCCGTCCTTCGCTGCAAGAGCGGGAAGGCTCACTGCGATGGCTACAATGGCCGACAAAAGAAATTTGATGTACTTTTTCATTGAAAAATGCTTATAATGTTAGAAATATTTTACTTAAAATGCCCTGGGCTTTACAAACATGTTGCTGTCAGGGACTTTTATGTAACAATTTGCAAATTTAACAAAATAAGCAATAAATCCACGCATAGTTGTCTATTTTTTAGCCTCTTACACCATTATTGGTGTATGTTGTATGAGAGATAGTCGTTCTTAGCTCTCGCTGAACGGACAAGGTTTTCTCTTTACAGCCCTGAATTTCCATTTGTTGAATTCGCAACCCTCTATTACAAAAGGAAGCCTGTCGCCATGTATTGCGCGGTACTGCACCTCGGCTATTATCTCTTTCTCGTCCTGGTTACGGCCATCTGCAGCATCAAATTGAAGGCATTTGCTGAACATGCCGGCTTCGCGATAGAATTCGGCTTTCAGGCTTACAGGCAGGCTGTGTTTCCCTTTCTTCTGTATCTCAATCACGCATGTTCCAAAGAATTTCATGTCGGGGATTGGAATCTCCTTCTCTTCACAAGGGTTGCTGTGGTACTCCTCGTTGTACGCCTGTATTATCTCCAGCAACAGCCTCATGCAGCGCTTGTCCTCCAACTCGCCAATATATTCAAACTGGTGGTATGCCTCCTGCAGGTCGTGGAACCCATAATGCCTTGCCCTGTCGCCCTCTCCCATTGCCTCACATTCGGCCACATAGTCATCATACCACATGTATTTACCAGTCTTGTGCGATTTCTGGACCACAGATGCCATGTTGCGTGCACAAGGCAAGCGACCATCGGACCATTCAATACATTGGAACTTGCATAACAGATTGCCGTTCATTTCTACGTGTCTCTCTACGTACTTATTACTGCCAAAATAAAAATCCCTGATTGTGCTGTCGTTCATGTTGCTTTGGTTTTATGTTCTATAGATAAGTGTGCCGGGAATGCCGGATATCACAGGAATATTGAAGCTATTAGCAATTTTTAACTATCATGTCGTGCGTTTCTCTACAATAACAGACATCTACAGTCTATTGTTTGGGGCAGATGGCTCTTTTTTGTTTTTTTATCATTATCTTCGCAAAAACAATAAATATTGAATGAAATGATACGTTTTGATTCGGACTACATAGAGGGAGCGCATCCCTCAATCCTTGAGGCTCTTGCAAAGAGCAACTTTGAGCAGCATATAGGCTATGGTTGCGATGACTATTGCGAGAGAGCCCGTAATATAATAAGGGAACATTGTGGCGACAGCACACTTGGAGTGCAGTTCCTTGTCGGTGGTACACAGGCGAACGTGACTGTGATTGACGCATTCCTCCGCAGTTATCAGGGTGTGATATCGGCCGATAGCGGCCACATCAACGTGCACGAGACCGGCGCCCCCGAGGCTACAGGCCACAAGGTTATTGCATTGCCATCGGCCGATGGCCGTCTCTCGTTTGAGCAGATTGCCGAGTGCTACCACAATCACTGGAATGACCGTTCGCATGAGCACACCGTGCAGCCGGGAATGGTATACCTCTCATGCCCTGCCGAGAACGGACTCATATACAGCAAGGCCGAGCTGACCGCCATATCCGAGTTCTGCCATGAGCATGGTCTTTACCTCTTTGTCGATGGCGCGCGCTTGGGCTATGGCTTGCAGGCCGATTGTTGCGACTTCACACTTGCCGACCTTGCACGCCTGTGCGATGCCTTTTACATCGGTGGTACAAAAGTCGGTGCTCTATTCGGCGAGGCAGTTGTATTCAAGGGCGAGGAGATGCTCCGCAGTTTCCGCTATGCCATCAAGCAGCATGGTGGCATGCTTGCCAAGGGACGTTTGCTTGGCATTCAGTTTGAGCAACTGCTGAAAGGCGGGGAGGATTGTCTCTATTTCCAGCTTGCCCGTCATGCCAACAGCATGGCCGCAAAGATACGTGAGGCTTTCGAGAGCAAAGGTATCAAGATGTGGATCGATTCTCCCACTAACATGCAGTTCCCGCTGTTGACAAAAGAGCAGCAGGAGATTCTTGGCAGGGAGTTCGTTCCTGAGTTCTGGGGCAAGTATGACGATGAACGCGATATCGTACGTTTCTGTACAAGCTGGGCTACACTCCCCGAGAATGTCGACGCTTTATGTGACTATATTTCAAGAATGTTGTAATTGATTGATATATAATGGAAAACGAACGTATAGATAAAGTGCTGGATTATCTCGACGAAAAAGGCTTTGAATACAGCTGGTACACCCACCCCGAGGCGCCGACAATTGAGATTGCACGCCAATATTGGAAACAGGATGGTTCAAAGCATTGCAAGAATCTCTTTTTCCGCAACCATAAGGGTAACCGTCACTATCTTGTTGTGCTCGACTGTGAGCGCGACCTCGACATTCATGACCTTGAGAAGCGTCTGCATCAGGGAAAACTCTCTTTTGCATCGCCACAGCGCATGGAGAAGTACCTTGGATTGCAGCCGGGTTCCGTATCTCCTTTCGGCCTGATCAATGATACAGAGAACCACGTACACCTCTTCTTGGACAAGAATCTCAATGAGCAGAAGTCATTGAGTTTCCACCCCAACGACAACCATGCAACGGTGGTCATTGAGACACCGGAATTCATGCGTTACCTCAATGCCGTTGGTAACAGTTACGAATTTATCGAGCTTTACGACAAGTGATGCTTTAGAAGATATAAAAACAAAAAGGTCAACTCTCTCGAGTTGACCTTTTATGTTGTATGTATTTTTTATTACATGTGAACGTCGCGAAGCAAGTCATTCACGGTCTTCACAGGGTTGAATGTGATGAGCGGAACCTCGACAAAGATTGTGTTCCAATCGCTCATGGCACCATTCCACAGACCTGGGAGCTCCATAGCCTTCAACTCACGGCCATTCTTTGACTTGTGTGAGATGAAGCCTGTATCCTGGTCAACATACTTTGGCAAGTCAAACTTCTCGCCCTTGTAGTTCTTCACGGCGCATACAAGGTCAACAGGGTTGAAGTGTGTACCGTTCTCGAACATTGCCTTTGCCTCGGCGTTGTTCATGTCAATCTGTGAACTCTCAAGAATCTGCAATGAAACTGTACCGTCTGGGTTATATGCAAGGAATGGACCACCACCGGGCTCGCCGATGTTCCTTACCATACCGCACACGCGCATTGGACGGTTGAACTTCTTGCGCAGATAGAGCACGAGGTCGCAATCCTCCATGTGCTTGATTTCGGCATTGCGGCACTGGAGCTCCTGCTGCAGGAAGCGAATCATCTCCTCAACCTGCTCGTGAGTGTATTTGCCGCTGTCAATGAGCTGCAGATACTCGAATACCTTCTTCTGCTTGTTCACGAGAATACCGGCAAGAACCTTCTTGTATGTGACTGTCTCTGGTTTCAGACGATCGGGGACGACGTTGTCGATGTTCTTGATGAAGATTACATCGGCATCAATGTCGTTGAGGTTCTCAATGAGGGCGCCGTGTCCGCCCGGACGGAACAACAATGTGCCATTCTCGCGGAAAGGTGTGTTGTCGGCATTGGCAGCAATGGTATCGGTGCTCTGTTTCTGCTCCGAGAACGAGATTTCATATTTCACATTGAAGAGGCTCTCATAGTATGCCTTACGCTCGGCAACAAGCTCCTCGAAAAGCGCCTTGTGGTTTGGCGAAACTGTGAAATGGAGTTTTACGACACCGTTTGTGGCTGCATAGAGTGCACCCTCGACGAAATGCTCCTCGGCCGATGTACGTGCATACTCCTCATAGGTGTGGAACTTTAGGAGGCCTTTTGGCAATGAGCCGTAGTTGAGTCCTGTAAAGTCGAGCAGGTTGAACACAACGCCCTTGTAGTTTCCATTTTCAATCAACTCCTTGATTGAGAGCTTGTTGTTCTTTACGCACATTGCATCAAGGTCGGCATAGAATGCGAACTTCTCGATGTTTTCAAAAAACTTTTTCTCAAAATCGTTTGTCGGCACGTCGTAGTCCGCGCTAAGGAATGAGAACAGGTCCTTGAACATGCGGCTTGCAGCGCCCGATGCAGGAACGAATTTGAGAATGGCGTTGTCTCCGGCACAGTAGTTGTCCCACTCTTTCAGATACTCTTCAATCTCCTGTTCTGTCGGTGCCAGCACTCCCCTCTCGGTTGTTGCGGCTCCTTCGAGCTTAAGGAATGGGAAACCTGTCTTGAATCTTCTCAACTGTTCGGCAACCACTTCGGCCGAAATACCTTTCTTGCTCAAATGCAATTCGTCTGATTTGCTGATCATAATATGGTGTGTTTAAAGTTTTTCTGATAGCGAAAATAGAAATAATTTCTATAAATGACAAAAAAATGCTGATATTTAAAATAGAAAAACTAAATTCGCAACCTAAACGAAGGATAATAAGACCATGAACGAGCTTTTGATACACACAGATGATGAACAGAAGGTAATCCTTGAACTGACAGATATTCTCATAAAGAATATCGAAGGAGGAGTTGAGTCCGAAGCCTACAGATATATTAAGGAGAGGACTGTGAGTGCCATTGCCGAAGGTAAGATAACAAGGGATGCCCTTGGTTTCAGCCCCGTGGTAAGTGACATGCAGACAGCCGTGCTCGTTGGGCACGAGATCGGCTTCCAGAACGAGATAATAACAAGTATCCTGCTTAACCGCTGCGTGAATGCCGGTACTGCAAGCCTGGATGAGATAGATGGAATTTATGGCGAGAGTGTCACAAAGATCCTTACCAATCTCATGCAGATAAACTCGCTCTATGCAAAAAGCCCCACTATCGAGTCCGAGAATTTCAGGAATCTGTTGCTCTCGTTCACAAACGATATGCGCGTCATTCTCATCATGATAGCAAGCCGCCTGGTAATGTTGCGTGGCCTGTTCGACTCTGATAATGACGAGGCACGCCGCCTTGTGGCCAACGAGGCGTCAAAGCTCTATATCCCACTTGCCCACAAACTCGGTTTCTACAAATTGAAATCGGAGATGGAGGACCTTGCACTGCGATATACCGAGACCGAGATATATGCGGATTTGAGCCGCAAACTCGAGGAGACCGCCGCATCACGTGAGGATTATATAGCGTCGTTCATCAAGCCTATCGAAAGGCAGCTGAAGATGCAGCCCCATATCAAGTTCCGCATCAAGGGACGTACAAAATCCATCAACTCCATCTGGCAGAAGATGAAGAAGCAGCAATGTACGTTCGAACAGATATACGACCTCTTTGCCATAAGAATAATCATTGACAGCAAGCCGCAGAATGAGAAGAGCGAGTGCTGGCAGGTCTATTCAATCGTGGCCGATATGTACACCCCTAACCCACACCGTCTGCGCGACTGGCTCTCCGTTCCCAAGAGCAACGGTTACGAGTCTTTGCACACCACCGTGATGGGCCCCGAAGGCCGTTGGGTTGAGGTGCAGATACGTACCGAGCGAATGGATGAGGTGGCCGAGCACGGTCTTGCTGCCCACTGGCGTTACAAGGGAGTGCAGAGCGAGAAGGGATTGGACAACCTGCTTGCATCAATCCGCGACACTCTCGAGAATATGAGTGAGGAGAGCGCTGCAGAGAGCAAGTTCAAGATGGAACTCTACAAGGACGAGATTTTCATCTTCACTCCAAAGGGTGACCTTTACCGTCTTGCCAAAGGTGCAACCATACTTGACTTCGCATTCTCGATACACACCGGACTGGGATGCCGATGTACTGGAGCTCTGGTAAACGGACGTAACGTACCGCTGCGCCACACACTCAATAACGGAGACCAGGTAGAGATCATCACTTCGAACAGCCAGACTCCAAAACTCGCGTGGCTGAACATAGTGCAGACCGGACGTGCCCGTGCCAAGATACGCCAGGCACTCAAGGAAATACGTGCCCGTCAGGCCGATATGGGTCGTGAAACCATCGTCCGCAAGCTCAAGAACCACAAGATTGAGTTCGATGAGTCCATCATGGATCATCTTATCAGGAAGATGGGTTTCAAGCGCCTGACCGATTTCTATCAGAACGTATCGGACGGTGTAATTGACATTGCCGATGTAATCAAACGATATCAGGCGCTGCTCAATCCCGAGAGCGAGAACACCGAGCCACAACGCAGTGCGGGCGATTTCACTTTCACCGGAAATGAGCAGCATGGTGGTGGCGATGTGCTCATCATTGAACGCAACCTCAAGGGCGTGGACTACAAACTTGCAAAATGCTGCTCGCCAATCTTTGGCGACGATGTCTTCGGCTTTGTGACAATCAATGGTGGAATCTCCATTCACCGCAAGGATTGCGCCAATGCCCGACAGTTGCAGGAGCGTTTCCCCTACCGTGTCATTGAGGCGCGTTGGAGCGAGTTCGAGAACAAGAATGCACTCTTCCCTGTCACACTGCGCGTTGTGGGCAATGATAATATCGGTGTAGTGACAAACATCACATCTGTCATTTCACAGGAAAAGGATGTGATTATGCGAGGTATAAACATCGAGTCGCACGACACTCTTTTCTCTGGAACCCTGTCACTGCTCGTTGGTGGCAACACCAAACTCAACAAACTCATTGCAAAGATTGAGGGCGTAAAGGGAGTCAAGCAGGTAAAACGTGGTTAAAAAAATATAAATAAGGGATTTTCTCCTTTAATGACAGTACCTTTGTGTACACAATAAGACACTACAAGATGAAAAAGACACTACTGTTGATGCTTTTGGCACTCATTTCATTTACTGCAAAGGCCGATGACCCAAAACGTGCCGATATCAGTTTTGAAAAGACAACAATCGATTTGGGCAAGTTCGGACGTGAAACGCCCATACGCAAATGTGCATTCGTGTTTACCAATACCGGTGATGCCGACCTGTACATACATCAGATATTTACCAGTTGCCGTTGCACCGGCAAGGAGTTTCCCACCCATGCCATAAAACCCGGAGCACAGGATTCCATCATCGTGATTTTCAATGGCGAGAAATCGGCTCCCCGCAAGTTCAGGACCAGCATCACTGTTCACAGCAACGCAAAGACCGAAATGACCAAAGTGTATATAAAAGGCGAGATGCTCCCGGCGAAAATACAGGAGAATGAAATTATAGAGATAGAGGAGTAAGCCACGCTTAGTCTTTTTTTGCAATGACTTCTCGTTCTTGCTGTTGCTAAGAACAAGAGCCCCTACAACACGTTGCAGGGGGCTGAACTCAATCTCTACTTTTATATGGTTTCTTAAAGGCTTATATATTAACGTGAATTCGATATAAACTCTACCAAATCGCGTGTTAAACGCGCGAAATACCAATATGATTTCTTATATCGAACGTTATATTACAAATTGTATTTAAGCCCCAGCATGATATACGAATCCACTTTATAGTACCTATAATAATTGATATAATAGTCGTTTATCCTGTAACGCGAGTTGTTCTTGCTATTGAACACATCGTACCATTCAAGGGTAACCGTGAGCCTGTTGTCCTTGAAGAAGGAACGTTTTAGGCTTATATCCCACACATAGTCGCAATAGCTC
>JAFZFO010000047.1 GCA_017555845.1 Bacteroidaceae bacterium
ATCTACTGAAACAGAACTGATTGCAGCCCTCGCAAACGGTGGAAATATTATGCTGACGGGCGATATCACCGTGAGCGATGAATATTGGGGAGGCTATGAAATTACAAAAAATACCACCATTGACCTCAACGGACATACTATTACCGGTGTGCATGTATTCACTCCAAATCCTGAAAACGCAGGTATAGTATTGACCATATCCGGCAACGGCACAATTAAGGCTACAGACCCAGATAATGATATGCCTGTTGATGTTTGGGGTACGCTGAACCTGCTGGGCGGCACTATTGAAGGCGATACAAATATTTTCGGAACAATCAACATGTCTGGCGGTTGGGTATATCAACTGAACACAGATAAACTCAATTCGGATGATGACACCAGCCACATCACCGGCGGTTATGTGAGACACCTGAATTGTTGGGGTGGCATCGTAACGATTTCCGGCGGTCATGTGGAAGCGTTGGGAATAAAATACGGCACAATCATTATTTCCGGCGGCACCTTCGGCTTTGATCCTACCGCATATCTTGCCGAGGGCTATACCGCAACCGAAGCGGACGGCAAGTGGGTTGTAACCTGTGCCAACGGCTGTGAGTACACTTACAGCGACAACGGCGACGGCACCCATACCGCTACCTGTTCCGTTTGCGGACATAAAGTAACTGAGGAGCATTCCACCGAGAAAGACGAAAACAAGGCCAACTGCCAACACGGCAATATCTGTGACATTTGCGGTGTCGAGTACAGCAACCCCGACCCCGACAACCACAATTACCACGGCAGTATCTGCATCGACTGCGGACACTTTGATGCCGATGCCACCGAGGTGGAAATCTACGACGGCTATTACAGCAGGGTCATTATAGATGATGATTACGACGTGGAAAAACTTACCTACTACCGCGAGCTGCCCAACCAGGAGTGGAACTCGCTGTATGTACCATTTGAAATAGAGGTGACCGATGAACTGCTGGAGGACTATGAGGTGGCATATATGAACAATATGCATACCTATGACGCCGCCGACGACGGCAGTATCGACAAAATGGATATGGAAATCATCAAGATAAAGAACGGTACACTAAAGGCGAATTACCCTTACTTCATCCGTGCAAAGAATACTGAAGCAATGGATATGAACCTGGTAATCGAGAATGCGTTAGTGGAATCTACAGTAGGAAGAACTGTTTCCTGTCAATCGGTAAGATCAATATTTGAACTTAGAGGCATATACGAACAAATGAGGCAAGTAGACTTTGCGGAGATGTATGGCACTCACTATGCCATCTCTACCGAAGGTGGCTGGTGGCGAACCGAAGGACTTAACCCATTCCGCGCATACCTCACCATCATACCACGCTCAGGAACACCAGTAAATGCACCTGCAGTGCGAAGCATCGGTATCACAGTCGGTGGTGAAGAGAACACAACAGGTGTTACCGAGGTGAAAACGGAACCAACGGTCGACGCAAGTCAAAACGGAGAGTGGAAAACTGAGATTTACGATTTGCAAGGCCGTAGAATTAACGAAATTACCGAAAGCGGTATATATATTGTTGACGGCAAGAAGGTAATTGTGAAATGATTGAATCGGAATTGCTATGAAAAAGGAGTATATAAAGCCATCAATCCTGGTAACAGAAATTGAGCCGTTGAGTATGTTGGCTGCATCAACAGACCGCATCCCTGTGGGAGGCTCTGAAATCAAGCCATCTGCAGCACCTGAACGAAGAGGTGAATGGGGAAATTTATGGATTTAGTAACATAAATTTCACCATCAACAACACGAGCAGTGATAGGTCGCACGCAGCATCGATGAAATTGATGCCGTGCGGGTCACGAAAAGCGAGTGCTGTTAATGGGGTTATCAAAAAATAGCGACATAAATTTTACCATCGCGAGTTTTGCAGCAACAGGTCACGCGAAGCGCGGATAAAAATCGCGCCGTGTGGGTTGCGATTAGCAAAACGAGCCAATGGGGGAATCTTTGGTATTAAGATTTCAAACCTCGTATATGACAAAATAGACAGAGCAACGATATTGCTCTGTCTATTTTGCTTTTAGGTGGATATATCTGCTGTTTGTAGATGCCAATTTTAGTGATACGCAGTTTAAAATTCAAGTAATGGATTATGTTGGATATGGCTATGTGGACATTGTGTCGCTTTGTGCTTTTGGCTTCTTGTATTGTGAAATGACAAAAAGATATGTCTTTTGACAGCATTTTTGTTTAAAAGATAGGATAATTGAAGTTTATTTGTAAATTTGCAATCCAACTTATTGAAAAGACATATAATTAAGATAATTGAAATACTATGATAGCAGTACTTAAAAACGGAGTGACAAAGGCTCAGCGCGATAACCTTATCCATTGGCTTGAGTCGCAGAATGTGAGGGTTCATGTTTCCGAGGGTGAGATGCAGACTGTGCTCGGCCTCATTGGCGATACCCGCAAGATTGACATTGACCTGCTTGCAGGGCTTGAGATAATTGACCGCGTGACACGCATTACCGATCCATTCAAGAGCGCAAACCGCAGCTTCCACCCCGAGGATACAGTGGTTGTTGCCGGCAGTGGCGAGAACCAGGTGAAGATTGGTGGCGGCAACTTTGCCATCATGGCGGGTCCTTGCTCGGTTGAGAGCGAGGAGCAGATTCTTGCAGTTGCCCATGCTGTGAAGGCGTCGGGTGCAAACATTCTGCGTGGTGGTGCTTTCAAGCCACGTACTTCGCCCTATGACTTCCAGGGATTGCGCGCCGAGGGCTTGCAGCTGTTGCTGAAGGCTCGCGAGGCGACAGGTCTTCCCATTGTAACCGAGATTATGAGTGCATCGCACCTCGACCTCTTTGCCGATGTCGACATCATTCAGGTGGGTGCACGTAACATGCAGAACTTTGAGCTGTTGAAGGAACTTGGCCGCTGTGACAAGCCTATCCTTTTGAAGCGCGGTATGTCGGCGACGCTCAAGGAACTGCTTATGAGTGCCGAGTATATCATGTCCGAGGGTAACGAGCAGGTTATCCTGTGCGAGCGCGGTATACGCAGCTACGACAACTACACCCGTAACGTGCTCGACCTGGCGGCAGTGCCCGTGCTCAAAGAGCTCACACACTTGCCAATAGTTGTTGACCCAAGCCACGCAACAGGCGTTTCGCGCCTTGTGCGTCCAATGGCTTGCGCTGCAACGGCTGCCGGCGCCGATGGTCTCATCATTGAGGTACACAACAATCCTGTGTGTGCATTGTGCGACGGTGCGCAGTCGCTCACACCCGAGCAGTTCGACGAGGTGGCACAGCGCGTGAACGAGATCCGTAGCATAATGCATTGATAAGTGGCAAAGGCTATGGTTGTAGGTGTTGTTGGTCTGGGGTTGATAGGCGGTTCGGCGGCAAAGGCTTTCAAGGCTGCCGGCGCTACTGTGCTTGCATGTGACATAAACCACTCCATTGTGAGTTATGCACAGCTCGAGGGCATTGTGGATGGCGTGGTTGACGCTGAAAGCATTGCCACATGTGACCTGTTGCTGCTCACTGCAACGCCAAAGGCTGTCGAGGGCTATCTGCGCGACAATGCCCGCTACATAAATCCCCGAACACTGGTAATTGATTTTTGCGGAACAAAACGCAAGGTGTGTGAACTGGGCTTTGCACTTGCTGCAGAGCATGGGTTCACATTCGTGGGCGGTCATCCCATGGCCGGCCTGCAGTACTCGGGCTACAAATACTCAAAGGCAACACTATACAGCGGCGCATCGTTCATTATGGTGCCGCCGGTGCACGATGACATTGCATTGCTCGACCGCGTGAAGCAGGCGCTTGCGCCGTTGGGCTTCAAGAAGTTCGTTGTCACGACAGCCGATTTCCACGACTGTATGATTTCGTACACCTCGCAGATGTGCCACGTGGTGTCGAACGCGTTCATCAAGAGCCCGTCGGCAAAGTTCCACAAGGGTTACAGTGCCGGCAGTTTCCGTGACTTCACACGCGTGTCGCGCCTGAACGAGGATATGTGGACCGAGCTGTTCCTTGAGAACAAGGAGCATCTGCTTGGCGAACTGGATCTTCTCATAGACTCTCTCCGTGAATACCGCGATGCAATAGCTGCCGATGATGCCGATGTGCTGCGTTCGCTGTTGCGTGACGGCCGCATTGCAAAGGAGGAGACCGAAAAATAATTGATATGCAATACAATATAATAAACGTAAAGGCTACAAAGGAGTACAATATCTGCATTGGCAGGGGGGTGCTTGCCGCCATTGGCGAGCTCGTTGCTCCCGTGCTTGGCAAATGCCGCTTGGCGGTACTTACCGACAGCAATGTCGATGCGCTGTACGGCAGTGCCATGATGGAGCATCTTGCAGCGGCAGGGTACGATGCATGCAAATTCGTTATCCCTGCAGGCGAGGCCTCAAAGTGTGCCGACAACCTGTTGGCATTCCTTAACTTCCTTGCCGGGGAGCAGCTTACACGCAGCGATGCCATCATTGCTTTTGGTGGCGGCGTGGTGGGCGACCTTGGCGGCCTGTCGGCATCGCTCTATCTGCGCGGTGTCAAATATATACAAGTTCCCACGACACTGCTTGCGGCAGTTGACAGCTCGGTGGGTGGAAAGACCGCTATTGACATTCCTGCAGGCAAGAATCTGGTAGGCAGTTTCTATCAGCCATCACTGGTGTGCTGCGACACTGTACTCATGGATACCCTTCCTGCCGAGATTTACCGCGACGGATGTGCCGAGGTAATAAAATATGGTATGATACTTGATGCGGCACTTTACGATACATTGCACACCTTGCCGTTCGACCGCGAGGCTGTCGTTGCACGTTGCGTGGAGATTAAGCGCGATGTGGTGCAGCAGGATGAGTTCGACAACGGAGTGCGCGGGTTGCTCAACTTCGGCCACACATTCGGCCATGCCATTGAGAAACTGAGCAACTTTGGCGTTTCGCACGGCGAGGCGGTGGCAAAGGGTATGGTAATAGCTGCAAGGGTTGCACCGCTATGCGGGCTTTGCGATGTTGCCGATGAACTGGAGGCACTGCTTGTGCAGTATGGCTTTGACACTTCTTGCCCCTATGCGGCAAACGAGATATATGATGCGCTCCTCTCGGACAAGAAACGCCGTGGCGGTAACATTTCGGTTGTGCTGCCCCGTGCCGTTGGCGATTGCATACTGTACGACATGCCGGTTGAGGATTTGAAGGAGCTGTTGCAGAAAGTAATTTGAATAGAATACCTCCTATTATCATTGATATGTCATCCTGACCATTCCTTAATGTAAAAATTAAAGAGGTTTTCGATGAGCGCAGCGAACCAGCGGTCGACGCCCGAAGGGGCCAAAGTCAATAACTGGATGTGAACCGAAGGTCGACGCCCGTAGGGGCTAAAGTCAATGGA
>JAFZFO010000004.1 GCA_017555845.1 Bacteroidaceae bacterium
GCTGAGGGAATCATCCTACTTTTTGTCCAATAAGAGTTTTTTCAACTCAAATCATCCTACTTTTTGTCCAGGTAACCTCTGTTTGTGATTGGGTAAAGATTAAAAAAGGGGGCTCACCTGCAAACTCTGTGGGGATGCATATAAAGATTTAATTTAATCGTCGATTTTTACCATTAATCAGTTGTCTTATATTCTTTTTATAGTCTTGCTCTACCTACTTTCTGTGCGACAGAAAGTAGCAAAGAACTCGGCACACGGGAAAAATCTTCACAAGCGCCCTTTGTTCACGCCACATACTGTGAGCCCTCAGTCGGGCACTTGCTCGTCTCTCCAGGCTTTCGCGATGCAGAATCTCGGCTGCACTCGGCATAATACAAGTAAACTTGTCTTCTGCCCTCATTGGCGCGAGATTTCGCTTGTTTTCAGGGTGCTGCGGAACTTGATTTGCACGGCTATATAAGGAAAGTTATACCCGTGCAAATCTTCAGACAGTCCTCGCACAATGGCCTGCTGCCGACATGGCTCTCCGCAGTGTTGCTTACGGTGCCGTTTTCGCTGGATTTCCTTTGTTCACGAACTTTACGCGCACTAATGGTAATATCAAAGAAAACCGGCACTGTGTGAGCAACAGTCATTGTTAGCGGCAAATAAGGAGAAAGAATGGGTGATGTCTGAGCGGTGCATTTTTGCGATGGCGTTTTTGCGTGAAGAGCGAGTTCTCCCATTCCCGAATTTGCCGCGTCAAGACAATGACGGCGAGAATAAAGCGACCGAGTTATGTTGCATTGCAACTCACGAGCAAAGCTTTATTCGAATTGTAAACTCTGTGCCGGGCGCTTTTTGGTTACTTTTTCGCGCGACGAAAAAGTAATGAGAGAAAGACTTGAAGAAAATACAAGTGAACGATTAAGGTTGAGAACTGTCATGGAATATAATGGTGAGCGAAAGCGACTCTTCCTTATACATCCCCCCCCCAGCTTTTGCAGGTAAGCTGTAAAGTACGGGTTCAGTAGAAAAAAGTGCTCCTTTCGAGAGCACTTTGATTTATTGGTTTATTCTGATAACTATTGCGTTGTTATATCAACCCTTGAAAAAGTATTGCAGCACCTACTGTCATTGCGCCGGCTACGGCAACCGAGAGGCTGCTCATGGCACCCTCTATCTTTCCAAGCTCCATAGCCTTTGATGTTCCCATTACGTGTGATGCCGTGCCAATGGCAATGCCTTTGGCTATGGGATTCTTGATGCCGAGAATGCGGCATAGCACTCCACCGGCAATATTGCCGAAAAGCCCGGTAATCATTATTGCCGCTACGGTTATAGGTACAATTCCGTTGAGTTCGGCCGACAGGTCCATGCCAATTGCTGTGGTAATTGATTTTGGCAGCAAGGTCACGTACTCGATATGTCCAAGCTTGAACAGCAAGGACATGGCAAAGATTGTGATACCGCTTGTGAGCACTCCTGATGCAATGCCTACAAGTATGGCCGTGGGGTTCTTCTTGATGATTGCGACCTGCTCATAGAGTGGAATGGCAAGCGCTACCGTTGCCGGGGTAAGCAGGTAACTCAGATATTTTGCACCTTCGTAATATTCCTTATATTCAATGCCCGAAACAAGCAGGGTGGCGATAGTGAGTATGATTGCCAACAGCAGCGGGTTGAAGAGGAAAAAGTTTACTCTTTTTTTGATGGCTACGCCAAGCAGGTATGTACCGACGCTTATGCCCACACCAAAGAACAATGATGTTGCAAATATCTCTTTCATTGTTTCTTCCTCCTTTGTTTAAAGTTGATGATGTGCTGTGTCGTGTGTCCTGAAGCAAAGATGACAACAATGGTTGAGACAAGCGAAATGACAATTATGGCAGTGAGGAAACTCTGCATCTCCTCCCACTTTTCAAGCAGGCCGACAGTTGCCGGGATGAACATCATCGGCAACATCTGCACGAGGAAATAGCCCGTCTCCTTTACGGCAGAGAGTTTTATGACTCCGGTGCATAGCGCTGTGAAAAGAATTATCATGCCATATATGCTTGCAGGGATGGGCAATGGTATGAGACGGTTCAGCAGCTCGCCGATGAGCGATATTGCCAATATTATTTCGAATTGCTTTATGTATTTCATAGCTTGTGTGGTGCGTAAAAAAGCCTCCGGCTGGAGGCTTTAGGTGTTATTCCCTTGAGGCTTGGGACAGGAACAGGCTGATGTCAAAATATACTCGGTGGCCTGTGAATCTGTCCGATGGCTTGACTGTTACGATGTTGCACAGGGTTTCGGTGTCAAGTGTCTGGGAAATGACGTTCTCAATCTGCAGCTTGCCGTACATGATGTAGTCCTGGTCATCGGGGGTAATGATGCGGAATGCGGTCTCGCTGCTTTTGCCGTCGCCGTAATGACATATCATGTCAATGATGCTCTGGTATTTCTTCAGGTATGAGATGCATTCCTCGTCGCTCTTGCCCAACTCCTTTGACGCAATGTAGATGCTGAAAAGTGCATTGAGGCTTACGGGGTTGTAGGTAAGGATCTTCTTCGCCACATTGTACATCTCTACATTTTTTTTCTCCTCGTAAAGCTTTTTGAGCGCCTGCTCATTCTCATCCTTTCCCGGACGGTACTGTGGCAGGAATGCCTGGCCATAGTATATGAGCGCAATGTCATCGATGCGCAACATGGGATCATCGTTCCTGTATATTTCGGTTATCTGGTCGAAATATGTGCGCTCGTTCTTTACGATATCCTCAATGATCTCATTGTCGAGCACAACCTGGCTGTTGGCTGTGGCGCAGACAATGAAAAACATTATAAGTGAAAATATTCTCTTCATGTTCAAATGTTGAATTTAATGATAACACCACTGTTGGCGGGTATTGTCAACTCAATCTTGTCATATGGATTGAGTGGCAACTGCAATTTCTCGCCGGTCAATAGTTCAACAGCGTTGTGTGTTGTATTGTTGTGGGTTATTCCGTAATATGCAAATGCCTCCTCTGGGATTGTTATGCCACACTCCTGAGCGTTGTCACTGAAGTTGGTGGCGATGAGCAGCAACTCATTCTCGGTACCTCTCAGGTATGAGAAGATGTGGTGGCTGTCATACTGTCCGCTCTGTGGGTTGGCATACTGCAAGCCGTAGAACTGTCCGCTGCGGAGAGCCTCGTCGCTGTTGCACAGGTTCAAAAGGCGTGCGTAGAAAGCCTGCAGGGCCTTCTCGTCATCGGTAAGCTCGGTGCCTTTGTAGTCGCCATTGCCTTTCCAGCGGCGCAGGGTGTCCACGCTCCAATAGTCGAAGATTGTGGTGCGGCCGTCTACACCGCTGTAACCCTCCTTGTCCATACCGCGCTCGCCAAGTTCCTGTCCTGCATAGAGCATGAAAGGTTCGGTACCGGTTGTTGTTGAGACAATGAGTGCCGCAAGTGCGCGCTCGGCCTTTGCTGCGAAGAAATCCGAAGCGATACGCTGCTCGTCGTGGTTCTCAAGGAATGTGAGCATGTTGTTGCGGATATCGGCAGTGTTCTGCAATGGGTAGCTGATGTCGTTTGCCGATGTTTGTCCGTTCATCACTGCGCGCAGTGTGTCGTAAAGACCGACCTTGTCATAGAGGTAATCAAAATGTCCGTCTTTAATGAATGAACGGTAGATATGTGGCTGGTATATCTCGCCAATGAAGATTATTCCGGGGAACTCCTCCTTGATCTTTGGTACAGCCCAACTCCAGAATTCAACGGGTGTCATCTCTACCATGTCGCAACGGAATCCGTCAATCCCCTGTGATGCCCAGTACTGCAATATCTTGAGCATCTTTACCCATGTGTTGGGAACGGGAGAGAAACGGCGGTTGCCGGTGCGGTAGTCGATACCGTAGTTGAGCTTTACGGTATCGTACCAGTCGTTGCGGCCCGGAGAACCGAAACAGTCGTTGCCTGTTGCACGCAATGGGCTCTCGGTGTACTCCTCATCGGCGCAGTCCTTTGCGTCGATGTTGCAGCCATATGAGTGGTCGCCAAGGTAGTAGAAATTATTGTGTCCTACAAAAAAGACATTCTTGTCATCGTGCTCGCCAAAGCTGTATGTGCCTTTGGGGGTGTTGTCGCTGCAGTAGTGGCGTGCAACGTGGTTGGGGATGAAGTCCATGATGACCTTCATGCCGGCCTTGTGGGTGCGGTCTATGAGTGCCTTGAACTCCTCGCGGCGCTTTTCTACGTCAACGGCAAGGTCGGGGTCATTGTCATAGTAATCCTTGATGGCATATGGAGAGCCGGCCTCGCCCTTTACGATGGCAGGGTGGTCGGTTGGAATGCCATATTTGCTGTAATTGCTGCGGGTAGTGTGTTCAATGACACCTGTGTACCATACATGGGTTGCGCCCAATTCGCGTATGGCCTTCAGGGCCTTTGATGTTATATCGTTGAACTTGCCGCAACCATTCTGCTCGATGGTTCCGTTTGTTACACACTGTGCATTGCTGTTGCCAAAGAGGCGTGGCAGAAGCTGATAAATTATTATTCGTGACATTGTTATGTTTGTTTCCTTTGTTCTTATAGGCCTGCAGAGGCTTTAATTTTCTTGATCAATCCTTGCTGTACATTGCCGGGGCCGCACTCAATGAATTCGCTTGCTCCGTCGGCAATCATCTGTTGTATTGTCTTTGTCCAGCGTACAGGTGCTGTAAGCTGTGCAATGAGGTTCGCTTTTATCTCCTGGGGTGAAGTATATGGCTTGCCGTCGACATTCTGGTATACAGGGCAACGTGGTGCCGATAGCTCGGTGGCGTTGATGGCTGCTTCAAGTTCTTCCTTGGCAGGCTGCATGAAAGGGGAGTGGAATGCTCCGCTCACGCTCAATGGCAACGCGCGCTTTGCGCCAGCCTCCTTGAGCTTTTCACAAGCTTTGTTTACACCCTCGATGCTTCCCGAGATGACTACCTGTCCAGGGCAGTTGTAGTTTGCTGCCAACACGGTGTCGCCGTTGTTGCTTATCTGGTTGCAGATCTCCTCCACGACCTCATCCTCAAGTCCAAGTATGGCTGCCATGGTGGACTGCTGCATTTCGCAGGCTTTCTGCATTGCGAGTGCGCGTGTGTAGACGAGCTTCAGACCGTCCTCAAAAGTGAGGGCTCCGGCAGCAGTGAGTGCCGAGAATTCGCCGAGCGAGTGTCCGGCTACCATCTGGGGCTTGAACTCCTCGCCCTGTGCTATTGCCGAGATGACCGAGTGGAGGAATACTGCAGGCTGTGTGACCTTTGTCTGTCTCAATTCCTCGTCGCTGCCGGCGAACATTATATCTGTGATACGGAATCCCAATATCTCATTTGCTTTTTCAAAATACTCCTTTGCGATGGGGTTGGTGTCATAAAGTTCCTTTCCCATTCCGCTGAACTGGGCTCCTTGTCCTGTAAATACGTATGCTTTCATGTCTTTACAATATTCGTTTGCCATGTTATTCCGCAAAGATAATGTTTTTTTCCGGTTGTTTATATATATAATATAATTTAACTTAAATATTAGCAATATATAAAGAAAGACATCCGACACGTCAACGTGCCGGATGTCATTATACATGTTGAAAAATGTTTACTTGCTTGTAACTTCGAGCAACTCAACATCGAAACGCAATGCCTGGTTTGGACCGATGTCCTGGCCGGCACCCTGCTGTCCGTATGCAAGCTCCGATGGAATCCACAATGTGATCTTGCCTCCCTTGCCGATGAGCTTCATGCCCTCGGTCCAACCCTTGATGACGCGGTTGAGTGGGAACTCGATTGGGTTGTCCTTCTCGGCCTGGTCGGGCTGATATGACTTGATCATCTCCTGGCGCTCCTTTGGCATGTCGCTCCAGCGGTTGCTGTCGAATACCTTACCATCCTTTGTGCGGCCTGTGTAGATTACCTTAACCACATCTTCATCCTTTACGGCCTTCACTTTCTTGTCGCCGTCTTTCTCTATCTTATAAAGGATGCCACTTTCTGTTTTCTTTACACCTCTCTGCTTGGCAACCTCTGCAAGCCACTGCTCAGACTCCTTCTTGTTATTCTCGGGGATAACCACTGTGAAGTAGTTGCGTGTGAACTCCATGGCAAACTCGTTTGACAACTTTGCGTTACCGTTGTGGATGTCGTTGATGGCTGTCAAGAGTGAACGGTGCTCCAACTCGAACTGTACATTTGATGCGCTGTATGCAATGTCGGCGCCAAGGATTGCCGAAACGATGTTCTTCTCCTTCTCGTCGGTGTAGATGGTTGCTGTGCTGTCGCCGCGTGCAGCCATAATACGGCTCTGGAGATCGTTGCTCATGTACTTGTCGCCAATCTCACGGAAGTTCTCCTTTGTGAATGTTTCGCCTTCAATCTCTATTGTGGCATTTGGATTGAGCGCCTGCACCAAAGCTGTCATCATTACATCGTAATTTACCCTGAACATAGGAATCATGTTCATCTCGATGCTGTTGGCGATGTCCATACCTACAATGTATGACAAAGTATCGATCTTCTCATTCTCTGCGAGCAACAGCTGGTTCATGTCTGTCACAACGGCGTCGTTTCCTTTTTCTTCCTTGCAACTGCATGATACAACAATAGTTGCGAGGCATACTAAAATTGATAAAAATGCTTTTTTCATGATATTATTTGTTTTGTTTATGATATTCAATCAATCCGTTCATTGGGCTATCTACAATGTTGCCTATAGACAAACCGAGGCTTTCGGCAGTCTCCTTGATCTCCTCACTGAAATGGATGCCGATGTTGCCTATTATGTGTATGGGTAGCCATGAACGACGGTAGGTCATTGTGTTGCGCTGGAAGAACTGTGTGAAACAGTGCTTTAGCATCATCTTGATCTCGGGAACGTTCTTGTTCTCGCTGAGGAATGGTGTGAAGCTTGCAAGCCAGCGGTTGGGCAGCGAGCTGTGGTATGTCTTCTCGAGTATTGTCGCTATGTTAAGGTCATACTGCTCAAAGAATTTCTCGCGTACCTTGCTTGGCAACTGCTTCTTCAGGCAGTCGCTCAAAAGCTGCCTGCCAAGGTGTGCGCCACTGCCTTCATCGCCAAGAATGTAACCCAACGATGGGGTGTTCTCTATGATTTTTTCTCCATCGAACAGGCATGAGTTCGAGCCGGTGCCCAGTATGCATGCAATGCCTTCTTCGCGCTTGCATAATGCGCGTGCTGCAGCCAAGAGATCGCTGTTTATGTGTATCTCCTTGGTGTCGAAGATGTTCTCAAGCGCTTGGCGCATACGGTTGTTGGCTGTATCATAGGCGCAGCCTGCTCCGTAGAAATATATCTTTTCGGGTTTGTGTGCTGTAATCTCGTCAGTGAGCTCGGTTGTGAGAATTTCAAAAATCTCTTCGCTCTCCTGATGAGTAGGGTTAAGGCCTTGTGTCTTTACTCTCGCAATGACATCGTCGCCTTCGCACAATACCCAGTCGGTCTTTGTAGAACCGCAATCTGCTATAAGTATCATATTTTTTGCTATATTTTGCAAGTAAACTACAAATATATATCATTTTTGCTTTTTGCCAAAACCGGGGTCGATTTTTATGAGTGCCGACACGGCAAAAGTTATTGCCGTGCACGCTGTTACCCAAATGAAAAAGTTTTCATAACCTATCCACTCCTGCAATTGTCCTGCAAACATTCCTGGCAGCATCATACCAAGTGACATGAAAGCCGTTGAGATTGCAAAATGCGCAGTGGGGTATTTGCCCTGGGCAAAATATATCATATATAAGGTATATGCTGTGAAGCCGAATCCGTAACCCAACTGCTCAATGAATATGCAGCTGCTTATGACCGTCATGTTTTCGGGCAATGCGCTACTCATGTATATATATACGGCGTCGGGCAATGAAATTGCTATGACCATTGGCCACAACCAGTATTTGAGTCCCTTGCGCGATATGCATATTCCACCAGCAATACCGCCGATTATAAGACCAATGACGCCAAGCACGCCGTAGATGAAACCTATTTCGCCCTTGTCAAGAGCCAGACCTCCCTTTGCGGCTTCGTCCATAAGAAACAGCTTGCCAAGTTTCGCAAGTTGTGCCTCTGGGAAGCGGAAAAGCAGGAGAAATAGCAATGCCTGCCATATTCCGGGCTTCTGGAAATAGCTTTTGATGATGTCGCCATAGTTGTGGAAGGCGCTTTTTATGCTTTTGGTAGTACGTGCGGTGTCGCTCACGGGGCTGGGCATGGCCTTGGTGTGGTAGAGCCAAAGGACAAGCATGATTATTCCTGTTACTGCAAATGTGGCACTCCATGCAATTGCGTCATTGCCGAAATGGTGCCCGAGTTTGTTGGCGAGCATCACGAGGAAACCCGAACTGAACACGGTTGCAATGCGGTAGAATGTGTTTCGTATTCCCGAGAAGAATGACTGTTTTTCTTGGGGTAAACCAAGCATGTAGAAGCCGTCGAGCGCAATGTCATGGGTCGATGATACAAAGGCGCCTACAAAGAGTGCTGCAAGCGTGAGTATCAGAAAGTGGTTGGATGGCACAGCCAAGGCAATGGCTGCAAAGCATATTGCAAGCAGCAACTGCGATGTCAGTGTCCATTTGCGTCGGGTGCTTACCATCTCTACAATGGGGCTCCATAGCGGTTTTATTGTCCAGGGGATTAGCAACAGACTGGTGTACATGGTAATCTTGTCGTTGCCGATGCCCATGTCCTTGTACATTATGTCCGATATTGATGTGATTGCATGGTAGGGGAGTCCCGATGCAAAATAGAGCGTCGGGATCCACAGCCAGGCATTTGATTTCTTTAGCATATTAGTCTCTTTGTCGTTCAGGTTGCTAAGATAGTAAAAAAGGTATATATGTAAAACAAATCCCGGTGTTTGCCGGGATTTGTCACTGTATTATAAGGTAAATATGGTCTTTGTATTATACGATACCTTGTGCCATCATTGCGCGGGCAACCTTGAGGAAACCAGCAACGTTTGCACCCTTTACATAGTCAATGTAACCATCCTCGCAAGTACCGTACTTCACGCATGCGCTGTGGATGTTGTGCATGATCTCGTGCAACATCTCGTCTACCTTTGCACTGCTCCAGTTGATCTTGCCTGAGTTCTGGCTCATCTCAAGACCCGATACTGATACGCCACCGGCATTTGATGCCTTGCCCGGTGCGTAAAGTATCTTTGCTGCCTGGAATGTGTGGATAGCTTCGGGAGTAGAAGGCATGTTGGCACCCTCGGATACTGCTATTACGCCGTTTGCAACAAGCGCCTTTGCATCGTCTCCGTTGATCTCGTTCTGGGTTGCCGATGGCAACGCGATGTCGCCTTTCTCGCACCATGGACGGGCATTCTCAACATATTTGCAACCATATTTGTCGGCATACTCCTTGATGCGTCCACGGCGAACGTTCTTCAACTCCATGATGAAGTCAAGCTTTTCACGGTCAATGCCATCTGGGTCATAGATGTAGCCGTTAGAGTCGCTCATTGTCACAGGCTTGCCGCCAAGCTGGATGATCTTCTCGACAGTGTACTGAGCCACGTTGCCCGAACCTGAGACAAGGCATGTCTTGCCTGCGATGTCGAGACCGCGTGTCTTGAGCATCTCCTGCAGGAAGTAGATATTTCCGTAACCAGTAGCCTCGGGGCGGATGAGCGAGCCGCCGAAGTCGAGTCCCTTACCTGTGAATACGCCGTTGAACTCGCGTGTGAGTTTCTTGTACATGCCGAACATGTAACCTACCTCGCGTGCTCCAACGCCGATATCGCCGGCGGGTACGTCCATTTCAGGACCGATGTGACGCCACAACTCTGTGATGAATGCCTGACAGAAACGCATTACCTCGTTGTCGCTCTTGCCCTTGGGGTCAAAGTCCGAACCGCCCTTTGCGCCACCCATGGGAAGGGTTGTGAGCGAGTTCTTGAATGTCTGCTCAAAAGCAAGGTACTTCAGGATACCTACATTTACAGAGGGGTGGAAGCGGATACCGCCTTTGTATGGACCGATGGCGTTGTTGTGCTGTACGCGATAACCGGTGTTTACCTGTACGTGGCCCTTGTCGTCCATCCATGTGACACGGAATGTGAAAACTCTGTCAGGGATGCAAAGACGCTCAATGAGGTTGTTCGCTTCAAACTCGGGATGTCTGTTGTACTCCTCCTCAATAGAGTGGAGCACCTCCTCTACGGCCTGGAAATATTCGGGTTCATTCGGGAATCTCTTTTTCAGGCTCTCTAATGTGGTTGCTACGTTCATTTTTATATTGTTTTTTTACTTTTTTCCGTATGTTTCTGCAAATGTAATACATTGTTTCTTGAAAATAAAGAAATGTAAGCGTTTTTTTTAAATGAATAGCAAAATGATTGTTTTGGTTTGGTAAAAGTGTGTGTTTTTTAATGTATTTAGTGTAAATTGTGGAAAAATGTATTTTGTTTTTTCTTTTTGCTATGATGATTGTTCATTTTTGTCGTTATTACCAAAAAAAGATGTAAAAATTCAATTTTTACGATTTTTCAACTAACTTTGCCCCGATTTATGTACTTGTGCATACTGTTTTTGCGTGGGTAATTACTATGGAAATATAAATTATAAATAAGGAAATGATGAAGAAATTTTTTACTACATTATTTACTTTGGCTGCCTTGACTGTTCAGGCGCAGTATATTCCTAATGGAAGTTTTGACAGCTGGAAAGGAAGTTGTGGCAGTACTTACCAATCATCCAACGGTAATGAAATGAGAAAACGTCCTGGAGATGAGCCTACAAGTTGGAATGGCTCAAGTATAAACCAAAAGGTGAAGGTTCTCTTTAATGTTACAAAGGAGGAAACTCTGATTTATAAATCTACAGGCCGTAATGGTTCGGCTGTCAAAATGCAGAATAAATGGGTAGGTGCTGCCGGTATCGGTTCCAACGCTCCGGGCTTCATCTCGTTTGCGACCCCTTGGGTATATGCTGTTTCTACGGTTTCCGATTGCGATGGCGGTATGTATGGCGGTATATCCTTTAGCCACAAGCCCGATGCCATAAAGGGCTGGTATAAGCGTACCGGTGGTACTGGCGAAAAAGCACATATCATTGTATATCTGTGGAAAGGTACATTCAAGAACAATATTACATCATCCAAGTCCAATGATACAAAGGACGATACAGATCGTGCCGTTATGGGAAAAGTATCGAGTACCGGTGATGGCGTAAGAATTGCAAGTTGTGACTACACATTCACGACTACTACAAACAATGATTGGCAAGAGATTGTTGTGCCATTGAATTATGAGAATGATTATACTCCTGAAAAGGTCAATGTGATTCTCTCAAGCGGTGACTATTGGACAAGGGGTAATGTCAAAGAAGGCAGCGTTCTTGAAGCTGATGATGTGGAGTTTGTATATTACTCGGAGCTTGCCTCACTTGTATATAATGGCAAGAACTATTATCAGGCTGGCAAGACATCTTATACTATTGACGAGTTCTACGATGAGAGCAAGCTCTCTCTTACTTCAAACGGTCGTGGCGCGGTCATTGAAAAAAGCTTTGATTCAACAACTAATGTGTTGACAATTACAGTCAAAGGAAACGATTGTGCTACAAGTGCAAACAAAATCAGCGCATACAGAATCGATGATATTCTCGCTCAGATAAAGGAGATGACCTTGACAAGCAGCAATTATCACACATATACTGTCAACTTCAAGACCGAGGAGCCTTTGGCAGTGGTTTCTGTCACACCAGACGAGGCTGTAGAGTCTTTGAAGACAATCACGGTTGAGTATAGCGACGAGATTGCCGGTACATACAGCGCAAGTGCCGCATCAAAGATATATGTAGGTTCAAGCAATAACACTGCTTCGTTCAGTGTGAGCGGCAAGATGCTTACAATAACATTGGACAAGGCGATTACAACTCAGGGCGAGTATGCACTTTATATTCCTGAGGGGCTTGTTACACGTAAGAGCAATGGAAAGGCTGTGACTTGCAACGGTGAGGTCAAGTTTGCAGTCATTGAGCCATTTGAGGTTGTGGCTGTAACTCCAAATGAGGCTGTTGATTTCCTGAAAACAATCACTGTTGAGTATAACGATGAGATAGCCGGTACATACAACGAGGGTGCTGCATCCAAGATTTATGTAGGCTCAAGCAGCAACACTGCATCGTTCAGTGTAAGCGGCAAGGTGCTTACAATAACATTGGCCAATGCCATCACTGTTCCTGGTAAGCATGCGCTTTACATTCCTGCAGGTCTTGTCACACGCAAGGTAAACGGTGCTGCGGTAACATGTGACGGAGAGATCAAATTCTCAGTGAAGGAACCTCCTGTTGATGCTCCATTGTTGGTGGTTGCAACCACTCCAAGTGAGGCTGTCGAGTCTTTGAAGACAATTACAATTGAATACAATGAGGAGATTGCGGGTACATACGATGCAAGTACAGCATCAAAGATTTACGTAGGTTCAAGCAGCAACACTGCATCGTTCAGTGTCAACGGCTCGGTACTTACAATAACTTTGGATAATGCCATAACAACTCCGGGCGAGTATGCATTGTATATTCCTGAGGGACTTGTCACACGCAAGAGCAACGGAAAGGCTGTTACATGTGACGGCGAGCTTGAATTTACTGTAAAGGCTATACCTTTAGCAGTTGTGGCAGTTACTCCAAATATCGCAGTAGAGTCTTTGGAGAGAATGACAATTGAATATAATGATGAGATTGTGGGTGCATACAATGCCGGAGCTGCATCAAAGATATATGTGGGCTCAAGCAGCAATACCGCTTCGTTCAGCGTCAGCGGTAAGGTGCTTACAATTACATTGGACAATGCCATTGCAACTACAGGCAAGTATGCGCTGTACATTCCAGCGGGTCTCATTACACGCAAAATCAATGGCGAGGCTGTGACCTGCAACGGCGAGATCAAATTCGCTGTTGATGCCGATGTCGATTATACACCGCCGTTCACCGGCAGAAAGACAAGAACTGAACGCTATATCAGTTCGGTAACTCTGTCAAGCGGCAGATATCCGGAAACTTCGTCGAATACATTCACTGTTGACAACAGCGAGCATCTCTGCTACAGCGATTATACATCAAGCGTAGTCATGAAGGCTGCTCCCGGTGAGGCTTTGACACTTACCATCAATGATGATGATGCTACAATGTGGATGCATGCGTATGCGTACATCGATGCCGATGAGGATGGCTTTACTGCCGAAATTGCAGCCGGCAGCAACTGGGAGCCTGCGGGCGATCTTGTCTCATACTCATTCTACAACAATGATGCAAGCAGTGATGACAGGGGCTGGAACAGTGTGGGAGAGAGTATCAGCGGAGATGAGAGAAGCACTGTGACATTGCCGGGATTCGAGGCTCCTGCAGAGCCCGGACTGTACCGTATGCGTGTAAAACTTGACTGGTGCAATATTGATCCGGCCGGTGACAGCGATGGCAAGTTCGGCGACTTTATGGATAATGGTGGCCACATTGTTGACTTCATGCTGTTTGTTATTGATGAGGAAGTTGCAAAGCCTGACGTTGACGTTGATTACACACCGGCATATAGCGGTACAAGAAATTACAGCGAGCGTGATATCAATTCAATAAGCTTAGCAAGTGCCGAGTATGGCGACGAGTCGTATGACCTTAATGCATCGCAGCGTGCAAGCGA
The DNA here is from genome assembly GCA_017555845.1 of Bacteroidaceae bacterium. GTDB lineage: Bacteria > Bacteroidota > Bacteroidia > Bacteroidales > Bacteroidaceae > HGM04593. The sequence continues at coordinate 13,638 of JAFZFO010000004.1, forward strand.
GTATCTCGACCTTACCGAGACTGTTGCCTTTATGGCGGCTCCGGGCGAGGAGGTTACTGTTGGCCTTGCAACTGGTGGCTCATGGATAAACCATTATGTCTACATCGATTATGATGCCGATGGCTTTACTGCAGAGATTGAGAGCGGCAGTAACTGGAAGCCTGCAGAGGATCTTGTTTCTTACTCGTTCTATAACAACGGCGGCAGCAGCGATGAAAGCGGCTGGAACAGTGATGGCCAGACTGTTACAGGCGATGGCCGCAGCTATCCGAGACTTCCTTCGTTCCATGTTCCGGCTGAGCCTGGTGTATATCGTATGCGTATCAAGCAGGATTGGTGCAGTATTGACCCTGCCGGTGACAGCGACAGCAACTTCGGCGGTACATTCTCTAATTATGGAGGCCAGATAATTGATGTGCTGCTCAATGTCCTTGATCCTACAAGTATTGAGGATGTAGAGGCTGAAAGCGAGGTTAAGGGTATCTATGATATGCAGGGCCGCAAGTTGAGCGAGATTGTAAAATCAGGTATATACATAATCAACGGCAAGAAAGTGCTTGTAAAGTGATTTTATGAAACTATAAATCAAGCAGCGGACGCATCGCGTCCGCTGCTTTTGTTTTGGCTTTTGCGAAATAATCTTTAACAAATTCCTGTTTTTACACTAACTTGTGTTATATTCGCGGTCAAAGTTTTTTTTAGATGGAAAAATTGAAGGATTTATATATAAAAACATATGGAAGTGAACCTCTTTCGGTTGTGAGGTTGACCGGCGATGGCTCCAATCGTGTGTATTACCGCATTTCGGGTGTTGTGCCAGTAATGGGTGTCGTGGGGACTTCCATGGAAGAGAACAGGGCTTTCATTGCTCTTTCAAAGGCTTTCAAGGCGTCTGGAGTGGCTGCTCCTGTGGTACTTGCGGTCTCTGATGACGGGTTCCGCTATCTACAGGAGGATTTGGGCGATGCCACACTTTATGGAGCAATGGCTGCGGCGCGCGAGAATGGCGCTTTTGAAGCCGAGGATATGGCGTGCCTGCGCAGCGTGATTGAAGAGCTTCCAAAAATACAGTTCGGGGTGTCGCAGAATTTTGACTTTTCCCTGTGTTATCCTGTAAGTGATTTCAACGAGCGTACGGTAATGTGGGACTTGAACTACTTCAAGTATTGTTTTCTTAAAGGCGTGGGCGTTGAGTTCAATGAAAACCGTCTTGAGGATGAGTTCGTGAAATTGACCGCTATGCTGTTGAGCGACAATGACAATGTGTTCCTTTATCGCGATTTCCAGTCGCGTAATGTGATGCTCAAGGATGGCGAACCATATTTTATTGATTTTCAAGGTGGCCGAAGGGGACCTATATATTACGATATAGCATCGTTTGTGGGACAGGCGCGTGCTAAATATACAGACGCAGCGGTTGATTCAATGGTCGAAGCCTATCTGGCGGCTCTTGCTCAATACAAGAGTGTCGACAGGGAGCATTTCATGAAGATGTTGCGGCTGTTCCGTGTCTTCAGGCTACTGCAGAACCTTGGAACGTATGGCTATCGCGGGCTTTTTGAGCGCAAGAAAGCGTTTGTCGAGAGTATCCCGGCAGCGTTGGAGCAACTGTCGCAGTTGCTGGCTCAGGTGGGCGGTTTTGAGTATATTCATTCATTGGTTGACGAGATAGCGGCATTGCCTATGTTCGTGCGCGATGACTCAAAGGAGTTGACCGTGGATGTCATGAGCTTTTCGTACAAACGTGGTATTCCCGATGATATATCGGGCAATGGTGGCGGCTTTGTGTTCGATTGCCGTGCTATACACAATCCGGGACGTTATGAGCCGTACAAGAAACTCACAGGAATGGATGAGCCTGTAATCAGGTTCCTTGAGACTGAGAGCAACATTGCTGAGTTCCTGGAAAATGCCTACGCTCTTGTCGACAATATGGTTGACACTTACAAAAAACGCGGTTTTACCCACGTTCAGGTGTGTTGCGGCTGTACCGGCGGGCAGCATCGCTCGGTGTACAGTGCCGAACATATAGCCCGTCATGTTGCCGATAAATTTGGCGTGAGGGTGGTGGTTACGCACAAGATGCAGGGTGTACATTATGTCATTGAGGCCAAATGATGCATTTTGAGGTGTGAGAACAAATGGAATGGCCTAAACTATTCTATGTGTGTATCTTTTGCATTTACGGAAAAATTTAGGTAACTTTGCAAAATTGAAAAGAAAATAAACGTTTATTATAATATGAAGAAGAAATTTCCTGTATATAATCAGTTGAACCTGCCTCAGATTAACAAGGAGGTTTTGAATGAGTGGGAGAAGAACGACCTGTTCTCAAAAAGTATGACGGAACGCGAGGGCGCTCCTTCGTTTGTATTTTTTGAGGGTCCTCCTTCAGCTAACGGTATGCCTGGTATCCACCACGTGATGGCGCGTAGTATCAAGGATACTTTCTGCCGTTTCAAGACAATGAAGGGCTTCCAGGTAAAGCGTAAGGCCGGTTGGGATACACACGGTCTGCCCGTTGAGCTTGGCGTGGAGAAGAAACTGAATATTACAAAAGAGGATATCGGCAAGAAGATTTCAGTAGACGACTATAACCGCAACTGTCGCGAGGAGGTCATGAAGTACACACGCGAGTGGACCGACCTTACCCGCAAGATGGGTTATTGGGTTGACCTTGAGAATCCATATATCACATACGAGAATAGCTATATCGAGTCATTGTGGTGGTTGTTGAAGCAGCTCTACAACAAGGACCTGCTCTACAAGGGCTACACAATCCAACCATATTCGCCTGCTGCAGGTACAGGATTGAGCTCGCACGAGCTTAACCAGCCCGGTTGCTACCGCGATGTAAAGGATACCACAGCTGTCGCGCAGTTCCGTATGCTTGACCCTAAACCAGAGATGACTGCATGGGGTACCCCATACTTCATCGCATGGACAACAACTCCATGGACATTGCCTTCAAATACAGCACTTTGCGTTGGCCCAAAAATTGACTATGTTGCAGTACAGACATATAATGCGTATACAGGCCAGCCTGTGACATTGGTTCTTGCCAAGGCTTTGTTGGCGGCTCACTTCAATCCTGCAGGTGCAGAGATGGCGCTCGAGGATTACAAGGCGGGCGACAAGGTTGTTCCTTACAAGGTAATAGCCGAGTACAAGGGTAGTGATCTCGTTGGTATGCACTATGCACAGCTGTTCCCATGGGTAAAACCAGTGAGAAAGGATGGCGACTGCGTTGTAGATGCATCGGCCGAGGCTTTCCGAGTTATCCCCGGCGATTATGTCACAACTGAGGATGGTACAGGTATCGTTCACATTGCTCCTACATTCGGTGCCGATGATGCTTTTGTAGCAAAGGCTGCCGGCATTCCTTCACTCTTCATGATCAACAAGAAGGGCGAGACACGTCCTATGGTTGACTTTACAGGTAAGTTCTGGGCAATTGACGAACTTGATGATGATTTCGTTGCAAACTTTGTAAATGTTGACGAGTATGCAAAATTCGCTGCTGCTTATGTGAAGAATGCATACGACCCACAATATACCGTTGATGGCCGTTACGATGACAAGGCTGCCGCAAAGGCCGAGACACTTGATGTAGTGCTCTGCATGGTGCTCAAGCAGGCCGGTCTTGCATTCAAGATTGAGAAGCACGTACACAACTACCCACACTGTTGGCGTACTGACAAGCCCGTGCTCTACTATCCGCTCGACAGTTGGTTCGTGCGTGCATCACAGATGAAAGAGCGCATGAGCGAACTCAACAAAACCATCACATGGAAACCCGAATCTACCGGTACCGGCCGTTTCGGCAAGTGGCTTGAGAACTTGAACGACTGGAACTTGAGCCGTAGCCGCTATTGGGGTACTCCATTGCCAATATGGACAAGTGAGGATGGCGAGGCTATCTGCATCGGTTCAGTGGCTGAACTCTATGATGAGATTGAGAAGGCTGTTGCTGCCGGTGTAATGGCAAGCAACCCATACAAGGATAAGGGGTTCGTTCCTGGCGACTACAGCAAGGCTAACTATGACAAGATTGACCTGCACCGTCCATATGTTGATGATATCAAGCTTGTATCTTCGACCGGCAAGGTAATGACACGTGAACTTGACCTCATTGACGTGTGGTTCGACTCTGGTGCCATGCCTTATGCGCAGATCCACTATCCATTCGAGAACAAGGAGACCCTCGACAGCCGTGCGGTATATCCAGCCGACTTCATTGCCGAGGGTGTCGACCAGACACGTGGATGGTTCTATACCTTGCATGCTATTGCAACAATGGTATTTGACAGCGTTGCATACAAGACTGTAATTTCAAACGGTCTCGTGCTTGACAAGAACGGCGACAAGATGTCAAAACGTCTTGGCAATGCGGTTGACCCATTCGATACAATCGAGAACTACGGTAGCGACGCTTTGCGTTGGTACATGATTACCAACTCGGCTCCTTGGGATAACCTCCGTTTCAATGAGGAGGGTGTGAAGGAAGTTACCCGTTCATTCTTCGGTAAGTTGTACCAGACATACAGCTTCTTTACAATGTATGCTAATGTTGACGGCTTTACATATTCAGAGCCCGATGTTCCTTTGGCAGAGCGTCCAGAACTTGACCGTTGGATATTGTCGGCACTCAACACATTGGTAAAGAATGTGAACGGTTGCCTGAACGACTACGAGCCTACAAAGGCCGGCCGTCTGATCCAGGATTTTGTCATTGACAATGTAAGTAACTGGTTCGTACGTCTCAGCCGCAAGCGTTTCTGGGGTTCAGAGCAGAGCACAGACAAACTCTCGGCATACCAGACTCTCTATACATGTCTTGAGACTGTAGCACGCCTTATGGCACCTATCGCTCCGTTCTATGCAGAGCGTCTGTATCAGGATTTGACATCTGTGACCGGCCGTGGTGATGCTGCATCGGTTCATCTTGCAAAGTTCCCAGAGTGTGACGAGCAGAGCGTGGACAGCGAGCTTGAGTATCGCATGGTATTGGCACAGCAGATTTCGTCTATGGTGCTTGCTCTCCGCAAGAAGGAGGCGCTCATCGTGCGTCAGCCACTGCAGAAGATTGCAATCCCTGCTGCCGATGAGGTTATGAAGTCACGCATTGAGGCTGTCAAGCAGCTTATCCTTAATGAGGTGAATGTCAAGGAACTGGTGTTCGTTGAGGGCGACGGTATCCTTGTGAAGAAGATCAAGTGTAACTTCCGTACTCTTGGAAAGAAGTTCGGCAAGCTCATGAAGAGCGTGAACGAGGCTGTTACAAACATGTCTCAGGAGCAGATTGCCGAGCTCGAGAAGAATGGCAACATTACATTGCAGGTTGAGGGTGTTGATGCACTCATTGAACTTGCCGATGTTGAGATCTTCAGCGAGGATGTCCCAGGCTGGACTGTTGCCAATGAAGGCGCATTGACAGTGGCACTTGATGTTGAGGTTACCGATGACTTGCGTCGCGAGGGTATTGCACGTGAAATTGTCAAGAAGATTCAGGCAATGCGTAAGGATAGCGGTTTTGACATCGTTGACCGCATCGCAGTCGAGATTGCAAGTAGCGAGGCTACCGATGCTGCCGTTGAACAGTTCAATGGCTACATCTGCAATCAGGTGCTTGCCGATGAACTGAAGATAAGCGACAGCGTGGATGGCGACAATGTCGTTGAACTCGACAACGTGGCTGTGAAGCTGTCTGTAAGAAAACTTTGAAAAAACTTATATTACTAACCATAATAATTGATAAGAGATATGTCAGAAAAAGTTCGTTATTCAGATGCGGAGTTGGAAGAATTCCGTGCAGTGATTTTGCAGAAACTGGAACTTGCAAAGAGAGATTATGACCAGATCATGCGCGCATTGCGTCATGAGGATTCCAATGATGTTGCCGATACATCCCCAACATACAAAGGACTCGAGGATGGCAGTGATGCTGCTTACCTTGAGGAGCAGATGCAGATTGCCAGCCGTCAGGCAAAATTCATCCAGGGTTTGCAGGCTGCGCTCATCCGCATTGAGAACAAGACATATGGCGTTTGCCGCGAGACCGGTAAACTCATTGCAAAGGAGAGATTGATGGCAGTGCCACATGCAACTCTCAGTATTGAAGCAAAGAAGAATAGATAAGTAATTTATGGCAACATGTTCTAAAGGACGTTGTCGCTTTATATGGATCTCGGTTTTACTTGCAATCGTTATCGATCAAGTGATAAAGATTGCAGTAAAAACGAGTATGCCATTAGGCGGCGGCTTTTCTGTATTTGGAGATTGGTTCCAGATCCGTTTCATTGAGAACAATGGAATGGCATTCGGTATGGAGTTGTTCAACAAACTGTTCCTTACAGGATTCCGTATAGTTGCTGTTGCCTTTCTTATATATTTGCTGATAAAGCTTATCAAGGACAAGGAATATCCTACTGGCTTTGTCTTTGCAGTGGCAATGATTCTGGCCGGTGCCGCAGGCAATATTATAGATTGTCTGTTCTATGGCGAGATCTTCTCGTCCAGCTATGGCCAGGTTGCCCATTTTGTCCCTTGGGGCGAAGGATACTCCTCTTTCTTTGAAGGAAGGGTAGTGGATATGTTCTATTTCCCTCTTTTTACCTGGCCCGAATGGATGCCGCTTATCGGTGGTGACATTTTCTTCGGTCCTGTCTTCAACTTTGCCGATGCGTGCATCAGCTGCAGTGTCGTGGCCATACTTGTGTGGTATAGAAAGTTCCTTTTCAGTAATTAAATGCAGGCAATGCGTCATCGTGCAGTAAAGACAGTAGCACTCCTGTTGCTCGTATTGTTGGTCTCATGTAAGGTTGAGATGCCCAAGAGTGTGCTTCCGCCCGAAAAGATGGAGGCTATACTGTATGATTATCATTTGACGGAGTCCATGACATCTACATTTGCATCGGTTGACTACAAGGAGAAACTGATGTATATCTATGTCTATGAAAAACATCATATCAGCAAGGAAATGCTTGACTCGTCGCTTGTGTGGTACAGCCGTTATCCCAAACATCTGAAGGAGGTGTACAAGAGCCTTGAAGCCCGTTTGCAGAGTGAGGTGGATTCGTTGGCGGAGTCAAAGGTGGCAAAAAGCGAACTTGTGGATCTGGATATGGCATATCTGGCACCTGATGTCGCTGAATTGTGGACCGGACATCCCGTAAAGATGCTCACTGCTACACCCCTTGGCAATAAGATCAATTTCTCCTTTGATGTTCCCAAAGACTCATCATTTGTCGTTGGAGACAGCCTGGTGCTGTCATTCAAGTCCCTGTTCGTGGCAAGGGATACCTTGAGTGTAAAACAGGAGGCTTATGCTGCCATAACACTTGAGTATAGCGATGATGCATACTCTATGGCCGGCGTCAGTGTTAAGAAATCGGGTAACTTTGCTGTTGCGGCGCCAAGGAATGTACAAAGCCGTTTAAGGTCGATGTCCGGTTATATATATTATTTCGACAACGATACGGCGAACTCATCAAAATTGATCCTTAGTGGATTGTCTCTCAAGAGAATTCATGCTGTTCAGCCTGCAAAGAAAGAAATCGGGCAGAAGTGAAACACAATCTAAAGCAATATTTGGCACGTAGGCTGCATCTGCCCACCGGGGAGGTGTTGGAAAGATACGTTGTACATGTACGTGATGGCATAGTTCTGGACTGGCATCCATTTGAGCATGAAAGCCAGTCAATGATTCTTGTAGAAGAATTTTATGCCAGCGCAGGAATTGACGGTACGCTTGTGCTGGAGAGTGTGAACCTTTAATTGCGGCGACGGAACTCGCTGCATATGATGGCTGTGGCAACAGAGACGTTGAGTGATTCTGATGTCTCACGGCCCAATGGGTAGTTGGGGATGAACAGCCTTTCGTTGATGTGCTTGCCACATTCATTGCTAATGCCGTTGCCTTCGTTACCCATAATTATCAATCCGTTGTTTTTCAACTCTTTCCTGTAGATGTCCTCTCCATCGAGGAATGTTCCGTACAATGGTGCCTTTTCCTTGATTGATTCAATGAACGCGGGTAAGTCGACATAGTGTACTTTTACGCGGCCAATGGCTCCCATTGTAGCCTGTACTGTCTTGGGGTTGTAAATATCGGCTGTGCCAATTGAACAGAAGATGTTTTCTATTCCGAACCAGTCGGCAATGCGTATTATGGTACCCAAGTTTCCCGGATCCTGTACGTTGTCGAGTGCGAGACATAATTCGCGTTGGGGGGCTGATGGGTCCATGTTGTGTTGTGGTTGACGGAATATGCCCATGACGCCTTGTGGTGCTTGCTGGAAACTTATGCGGCGCATCTCTTCGTTGCTCACTTCAATGATCTCGGCGTCAGTGTGGAGATGGTGCTCCTGTAGCCATTCGGCTGTTGCAATCAGCTTGTCGGCCTTCAGGCCTGCAGCTATTAGGTCAAGGACGGTCTTGCCGCCTTCAGCGACAAAGAGACCGCTCTCTTTTCTATGTTTTTTATTTTCGAGTGCCGATATTCGTTTTTGAAGTGCTTTGCTCAACATCTTTTTTTGCTTTTGCATATATTAAAGTGGTGCAAATCTACCCTAAATCTTTCAAGTTTTTACTATATTTGTAAATTATTTTTAGTATAATACCATAATTAGGGGATTTTAGGGTTCCGCAATCAATATTTTAGTGTGATGGCATTGTTGAGAAAGATGATTTTTGCGCTTTTGGGCGCGCTTCTGCTGCTCTCGTGCTCGGTGAAAAAGTTCATTCCCGAGGGCGAGTATCTGCTCAACGATGTTTCTGTAGTTTCCAATACCAATAGCGAGAACGCATCCAAGGCCAAGAATTATATCAGACAGAAACCCAATGCAAAGTGGTTCAGCCTTGTAAAGGTTCCATTGTATACCTACTCCCTCTCGGGTCTCGACTCTACAAAGTGGGGTAACCGTGTATTGCGTCGTCTTGGCGAGAAGCCTGTGATCTATAGCCATAAACTTGCCGAGGCAACACGCTACAATATCCAGCAGATGCTTTTGAACGACGGTTATCTGCATGCACGTGTCGACCTTGAAACGCTTGTCAACGAGAAGAAGCGTCGTGCTAAGGTCACATATTATCTGCATGAGAAAGAGAGATATTACATATCTGACATTGCGATTGTGTGTGAAGACAGCGCTTTGCTCAATATTTTTGTGGCCGATTCAGCATCCTCTACAATAAAGGCCGGAATGCCGTTCAGTGTCGATGGTATGGAGATGGAGCGTCGTCGTGTGGCCGAACTGATGAGAAACAACGGATATTATCGCTTCCAGAAGGAGCACATCACATATGTTGCCGACACAGCCCATCATTCCGACAAGGTAAGATTGACCATGAATATTGCCGGCTTTACACCTGCTGCCAATGTTGAGCCTGTCAACCATACGGCATACCGCATAGGCAAGATCTATTACGTGGCAAATGCAGGTCTTCATCTTGACGATGCTCTGCTCGAACAGTGCGATACCATTGAACATGATGACTTTTCTATTCTCTACAATGAGTCACAGGTGGTGCGCACAAAGATATTGTTGGAGAATACATATATTACTCCCGGCGAACTGTACTCTCAGGAGAATGTCGACAAGACATACAACTCATTCTCGCAGCTTTCGGCGTTGAAATATACGACTGTGAGAATGCAGGAGCGTCCCGATACGGCTCTTCTTGATTGCTATATCATGTATGAAAAGAGTAAGCGTTGCACGGTCGGTTTTGACCTTGACGGCACCAATACTGCCGGAAACTTCGGTGCTCTGGCGTCGGTAACCCTGTCGGACAAGAATCTTTTCAAAGGATCCGAGAAGCTTGCCCTGAGACTTTTCGCTGCGTACGAGGCCGTATCGAACCTTCGCGGATACAACGGAAACAAATTCTTTGAATATGGTGCCGAGTTGAGCCTGCGTTTCCAGGGTGGTATCATCTCGACCTTGGTTCCTGCCGATAAGAGAAAGCTTGTTTCATCATCGCTGTTCTCGCTCAAATACAACTCGCAGGACCGTCCTGAGTTCAACCGCAAGCTGATTTCGGGAACATGGAGCTACATGTGGAGCCGTTATAAAGAGACGCAGCACAAATTGGATGTCCTTGACCTGAACTATATCTATGTGCCTTGGATTGCCGAGACTTTCAAGGAGGAGTATCTTGACAGTATCTCTAACCGTAACTCAATCCTCAAGTACAACTATGAGAACCTGTTGATTACAAAACTTGGATATTCATACTCATACAACTCCTCTTTGAAGGATGCCAACCGCTTCAAGCGTGTGGTCTATTCATTGAGGACAAACGTGGAGTGCTCGGGCAATGTACTCTATGGCATTAATTCAATGTTCAATAGCCCAAAGAATGAGGAGGGACAATATACGTTCATGAACATTGCCTATGCCCAGTATGTAAAGGGTGATTTTGATATTACCACGCACATCAAGATGGATGACAGGAACTCTATGGTAATGCATTTCGGATTCGGAATTGCCTATCCATATGGAAACTCGCGTATCCTGCCTTTTGAGAAACGTTATTTCTCGGGTGGTGCAAACGGTATGCGTGGATGGACTGTGCGCACTCTTGGCCCCGGTAGTTACAGGAACAGCAACAAGAATATCGATTTCATAAACCAGTCGGGCGACATCAAGCTTGACATGAGCATTGAATACCGTTCGCGTCTGTTCATGATGGTGCATTCTGCGGTGTTCATTGATGCCGGAAACATATGGACTATCCGTAATTACGAGGAGCAACCTGGCGGACAGTTCAAGTTTACTACATTTTACAAAGATATAGCACTGTCTTACGGCCTTGGATTGAGATTGGATTTCGATATGTTCGTATTCCGTCTCGACGCCGCAATGAAGGCCATTAACCCGGCTTACACCGGAAAGGAGAAGTTCCCGATCATTACCCCGAACTTCAACCGCGACTTTGCCTTGCATTTTGCAATAGGCTACCCCTTCTGATTTTTCGGAAGGCTTGATTTGAAAGAGAAAACAAAATATATAATGGAGATTCGATTTATGAGCATTGGCAGCGGAAGCTGCGGAAATAGTTACTACCTTGGGGTGGGCGACTATGGTATTCTCATAGATGCCGGAATACCGTCAAAGACCATAAGGATGGCTTTGAAAAAAGAGGGAATTGCTTTTGAAAGCATATGTGCGGTGTTTATCACGCACGATCATGCCGACCACATCAAATCAGTTGGTGTGATATCATCAAAAGCCAATATCCCTGTATATGCAACCAAGGAGGTGCATAAAGGCATCACGCAGAACTATTGCGTTTCAAAACCCATTGATCCGTCATACGTGAGGTATGTCCAGAAGGAAGAGCCTATCACATTGAGGGATTTTGTCATCACTCCTTTCGAGGTGCCCCATGACGGCAGTGACAATGTGGGCTATTTCATTGAGGTGGGCGACAAGAAATTCTGCATTGCTACCGATTTGGGCGAGATAACACCAAATGCCTCATATTACATTGACCAGGCCAACTATCTTGTCATTGAGTCGAACTATGAGGAGCAGATGCTTGCCATGGGCCGTTACCCGGAATTCCTGAAGGTGCGAGTGTCGGGTCCACGAGGCCACATGAGCAACCAGGCTACGGCAAAATATCTTGCATCGCATTTCAATGAACACTTGAAAAGCATCTGGCTTTGCCACTTGAGCGAGGAGAACAATCATCCTGAATTGGCATACAAGGCCGTGACGATGGAGTTTGGAGATTATGGTATAATTGCGGGCAAGGACGTGCAGCTCATTGTGCTGAAGCGTGCCACACCATCACTGCTATACCGTTTGTAATAAAAGAAGAAGAGTAATAATAAAAATATAAGATTATGAATTTTGTACAGGAATTAAAATGGAGAGGAATGATCCAGGATATGACACTTGGAACAGAGGAACAGTTGCAGAAGGAGTTGACAAGTGCATACTTGGGTATTGACCCTACTGCCGATTCATTGCACATCGGTCACCTTGTGGGTGTGATGATGCTTCGTCACTTCCAGCTTTGCGGCCACAAGCCCATTGCCCTCATTGGTGGTGCTACCGGTATGATCGGTGACCCATCGGGTAAGTCTAAGGAGCGCGTGCTCATTGATGAGGAGAAGCTGCGTCACAACCAGGAGGCTCTCAAGAAACAGCTCGCCCGTTTCCTCGATTTCGACAGCGATGCTCCAAATGCTGCTGTGCTCGTCAACAACTACGACTGGATGAAAGAGTTCTCTTTCCTCGATTTCATCCGTAACATCGGTAAGATGATTACCGTTAACTACATGATGTCAAAGGACTCTGTAAAGCGTCGCCTGTCGGGCGAGGCCGGTACTGACGGTATGTCATTTACAGAGTTTACATATCAGCTTCTCCAGGGCTATGACTATGTTCATCTCAATGAGACTCACGGCTGTAAGTTGCAGCTGGGTGGTGCCGATCAGTGGGGTAACATTACAACAGGTACCGAGATGATCCGCAAGATGTCGGGTAACGAAGTGTTCGCTCTTACTTGTCCGCTTATCACAAAGGCCGATGGCAAGAAGTTCGGTAAGACCGAGCAGGGTAACATCTGGCTCGACAAGCGTTATACATCGCCTTACCGTTTCTATCAGTTCTGGTTGAACGTAAGCGATGATGATGCCGAGAAGTATATCAAGATCTTCACATCGATATGCCGCGAGGAGATTGAGGCTCTCGTTGCCGAGCATGCTCAGGCTCCACACTTGCGTCTGTTGCAGAAGCGCCTTGCAATGGAGGTTACAGTGCTTGTTCATGGCGAGGAGGAGTACAACAAGGCTGTTGAGGCATCTGGTATTCTCTTTGGCAATGCATCTACTGATGCTCTCCGTTCACTCGATGAGGATACATTGCTTGCAGTGTTTGATGGCGTTCCACAGTTCGAGGTGTCACGCGAGGCTCTTGCCGAGGGTGTGAAGGCTGTAGATCTCACAACAGACCTTGCTGCAATCTTCGCTTCTAAGGGCGAGATGCGCAAACTTGTTCAGGGTGGTGGTGTCTCTGTAAACAAGGAGAAACTTGCAGCTTTTGACCAGGTAATCAACAGTGAGAATCTGCTCAATGACAAGTATATTCTTGTTCAGAAGGGTAAGAAGAACTATTACCTGATCATTGCAAAGTAATGATATATAAAATGTCATTTTGATGAATTCAGTGCTCACTTCGTATGATGTGAGCACTGAATTTTTCACATAGGGCCGCTTTTTTGAAAAATTTTCGATATTGGTGTGAAAAAGTTTCTGTATAATTTGGATAATAGTAAAAAAGTTCATACCTTTGCATCGCTTTCGAAAAACAGAGAGCAATATGGTGGCTGTAGTTCAGCTGGTTAGAGCGTCAGATTGTGGTTCTGAATGTCGTCGGTTCGAATCCGATCAGCCACCCTCGAGTTAGGAAACAAGAAATTGTTTCCTAATTTTTTTTGCTCCAATTTAAAGTATTATTTTTGTTGTAACCAATGTGGCAACAAAATGAAATACATAATATCTTTCATATTTCTATTGGTGTTCTCCATAATGCCTGTAAGCGAATCTTTTGCCCAGAAGGGTAAGGATAAGGTTGTTATGCCGCAGTTTCCCGGTGGCGAGGCCGAACTGCATAAATTCATAATCTCGGAACTGCAATATCCCATTGAGGCACGTGTCAACAAGGAGAGCGGCGAGGTTCTGGTTGCCTTTTCTGTAGGTATGGACGGCTATATAAGTGGTGTCAGGGTGGTGCGTTCTGTCTCTGAATCTCTTGATGCCGAGGCAGTGCGTGTTGTTGGCAAGATGCCATCATGGATTCCTGGTAAAAAGAACGGACGTCCTGTCCGTGCCGAGATGACTATACCCATAAACTTCAGGGTAAATTACGAGAACAAATTCATTGATGATGCCGAGGATCGCGAGAAAGCGCAAAAGGCAAGATTCAGATATTAAACAAATACAGACCGTGAAACTGCATATCTTCAATCCCGAGAATGACCTTGCGCTTGCCGATGGTGGCTTCAGCTATTGCCCGCCACCGGCAGCCATGCGCATTGCTGGGGAACTGGCATCGTTGCCACTTTGGTATGCAGGCAATGATGATGTCATCTCTTTGCCCGATGAAGATGTCTCTTTCCGTAACGAAATGTCGTGTCTGTTCAATCTGCCTATGGCGTATGTTCCTGCAATGCGCAGCGCAGTCACTTCACTTTCTCCGTGGGGCTGGAGTGCGCAGATGCGTCATCGTTTCAAGGCTATGGGCTTTGCAAAGGAAATTCTACCCAATGATGAGGAGATTGAAAGAATGCGCTCCCTCTCGAGCCGAGTGCTTACTATTGATATACTCACAGCACTGCGCCAAGCCGGTGTTGACACTCCACCTATACCGCGTTATATTGACAACCTTGACGATGCCATTGCTTTTGTTGATGGCTGCGAGCGTTGTGTGGTAAAGGCTCCATGGTCGGGTAGCGGAAAAGGCATAATGTGGGGCATCGGTCGTGCCGAGGAACCTATGGTGCATTTCTGCAAAGGTGTCATCAGACGTCAGGGCGGTGTGGTATGCGAACATTTCCTTAATGCTAAACAGGAGTTTGCAATGGAATTCTATGCCGATGCCGGGGATGTCCGCTTTGTGGGGTATTCATTGTTCACAGCCGAGAATGGAGCGTATGTAGGGAATATGCTCGCGCCCGATTCAGAAATAGAAAAGCATTTGACGGAATATATTTCAGTTGAGACACTTTATAAAGTCAAAGAGTGCCTGTGTGATATCATGCGAGGCCTTTTGGCCGATAGTGGCTATTGTGGCTACTTCGGCATTGATATGATGTTGTATGACAATGGCGACGGTTGCCGTCTGAATCCTTGTATGGAGGTAAATCTGCGCACGAATATGGGAGTAGTCTCTCGCCTTTTCTATGACCGTTTCGTGCATGTCGATAGCCGCGGAATCTATAGAGTCAGGTTCTTTAAACAGCAGGGCGAAGCTTGGGGTTTTCATCAGGAGATGCAGGCTTCCCATCCTTTGGAGGTTGAGAGTGGACGCGTTGTCAAGGGATATATGCATCTTGCACCGGTTACTCCTGATAACAGATATATAGCTTATGTGATAATAGGTGGGGATATTTGTTGAAACTTATGTTTTTATTAGTATATTAGCACTGAATTAAATAGATATTATAATGAACAATACAATACAGGACAGAGTAGAGAAATTGCGCGCGTTCATGCGCGATGGAAATCTTGATGCGTTTATCATTGTGAGCAGTGACCCTCACAGCAGTGAATATGTTGCCGACTGTTGGAAGTCACGTGAGTGGATATCGGGTTTTGACGGTTCGGCAGGAACTGCAGTCGTAACAGCTGACAAGGCTTTGTTGTGGACCGACTCGCGCTATTGGCTTGCTGCTGACAAATCCCTTGCAGGAACAGGCTTCGAACTGATGAAGGACGGCGCAGCCGACACTCCTTCCATTACAGCATGGCTTTGCGCCAACCTTTCCGAGGGTGCACGTGTGGGCGTTGACGGTACCGTATGTTCCATTGCAGAGACAAAAGCCTGGAACAATGAACTCTCTGTTGCAGGTATTCTGCTTGAGGCAACAACCGATCCTTTTGCAACAATCTGGGACAACCGTCCAGAATTACCAATGGGAGAGGTCTTTCAGTTGCCATTGGAGTATTGTGGCGAAAGTACACACGATAAACTGGCACGCCTGCGCGAGGTTCTTGCTTCACAAGGTGCCGATGGCGTAATGCTCACAATGCTCGATGAGGTTGCGTGGATGACCAATATGCGTGGCTCCGATGTGGACTACAATCCTGTTTTTGTTGCATATATGCTTGTTACTGCCAACGAGGCAAAACTCTTTATAGAAAGTGCGAAGGTAAATGACGCTGTCAATGAGTATCTTGCCGGCGAAGGAATCACATTGGCCGAATATGGCGATGTGTGGCATGCTCTGCGTGAGTTTGACGGTGCGTCGCTACTGATGCAGCCCAACCGTTGCAACAGAGCTGTGCTCGAGAACCTGAACACTGCATGTTACCCAGTCTTTGCCGATTCCCCTGTTGCAATGATGAAGGCTGTGAAGAACGATGTGGAGATTGCCGGTTTCAAAAAAGCAATGCTGAGCGAGGGTATTGCAATGGTAAAATTCCTGCGTTTCCTGAAACCGGCTGTTGAGCAGGGTGGATTGACCGAAATTGATGTCGATACAATGTTGACTTGGATGAGAGGCAAGGATGCCGACTTCCGCGGTTTGAGCTTTGCAACCATTGCTGCCTACGGTGCCAATGCAGCCATTGTACATTATGAACCAACACCGGCCGATAATGCCGTGTTGCAACCGCGCGGTTTCCTGTTGCTCGATTGTGGCGGACAGTATGTTGGTGGAACAACCGACATTACACGTACAATTCCGCTTGGAGAACTGACTGACGAAGAGCGCGAGGACTATACACGTGTTCTCCGTGGTCATATATCACTTGCTATGGCAAAGTTCCCAAAGGGAACCTGTGGTACACAGCTCGATGTCCTTGCGCGTCAATGGTTATGGAGTGCGGGTGAGAACTATCTGCATGGTACAGGTCATGGAGTAGGGCATTTCCTTAACGTCCACGAAGGTCCTCACCAGATTAGAATGAACAATATGCCGGCTCACTTGCAACCCGGTATGACTGTTACCAATGAGCCCGGTCTTTACAAGGCCGGCCGCCATGGTATACGTATTGAGAATACAATGCTCGTAAAGCACTATTGCGAGAGTGAGTTCGGAACATTCTACGAGCTTGAGCCGTTGACATTGTGCCCAATTGATACAACTCCTGTCATTCCTGAGATTCTTGGTGCCGATGCCATCGCTTATCTCAACGCCTATAATGCAATGGTGTGCAAGACTCTCTCGCCATATCTAAATGACGAGGAGCGTACTTATCTTGAAGAGATTACACGTCCTATATAATAATGAAACATATTTTGCAGTTGTTGATTATATCCTTGCTTTTCTCCTGTGCCGAACAGGAGGAAAGCAAGGAATATTTTTCTCCCGAACTCATTGCCCATGCCGGCGGCGCAATTGACAGCTGCATCTATACCAATTCACGCGAAGCTCTTGAACAGGCCTTTGAAAAAGGATACAGGTTCATTGAGCTTGACTTGCTCATTACCAGTGACAGCGTTCTTGTTGCTGCCCATTCATGGGGCGAGTTCAACCAGATGACTGACAGCGCCCACCTTGGCGACACTGCACCTGCATTCAGTGATTTTGCATCGCGAAAGATACTTGGCCGTTACACCCCGTTGAGCGCACATGATATCAATTCATTCTTTGAACAGCACGACAGCATCTTCCTTGTTACCGACAAGGTTTCTTCCCTTGATATACTGAGCGAAAATTTCCCTGAAATAAAAGAGCGGATGGTGGTAGAGGCTTTCTCCTATCATGATTATTGCCGTCTCAAAGACCATGGCTATTTTCGTGTCTTTTATTCCTGTTTGGCTCAGGATCTCACAGCCACAGTATTGCGTAATCTCTCCTCGGTTGAATGGATGGCACTGCATACCAGTGTACTTGACAATCCTCTGTTCAGGCTCATGAACAAGCTTTGGGATTTCAATATCGCATTGTTCACTGTCGATGATAAGGAAAGTATAGCTGCATTATATGAAGAAAGGGTAAAGATGGTATACACAAACTTCATTGAACCATAGAAAAGGATAGACGCTTCTTCCATTATGGCGCGGTTGTTGTCCAATTTCGTGGTTAAATTTGGGTGTATCGTTTTTGATTTTGTAAATTTGTTCCAAAATCAAATTTTTGGAATTATATGAAGTTTGTAAACGATATCACTCATGCCCAATTGCTCACGCTGAACGAACTGGCTCCGTCAAAAGAACCGCTCCGTTTCAGGAATCTCGTACTCATGTTCTGCGAGAGAGGCGAATTGCTTTTTGAACTCAATTACACCTCATACACATTAAGGGAAAATGGATTCCTCATCATAACTCCACTTGATATCCTCAGTTTCGAGGATGTCACAAATGATTTCAGCAGCACGGTCCTCGTATTGCCATCAGAAATATTCTCTCCTGTACTAAAGGATATCAATATGCTCAATTTCAAGTATATCAAGCAGTCGCCCGTAATATACTTGCAGAATGAGTATCTTGCATTGTACAAGCAGATTCTATCGACATTGTGGCATGTGAAGGGGATGGTTGCCGAGGAGGAGTTCGACAAGATTGCAAGCATGCAGATAT
Organism: Bacteroidaceae bacterium; assembly: GCA_017555845.1. Classification (GTDB taxonomy): domain Bacteria; phylum Bacteroidota; class Bacteroidia; order Bacteroidales; family Bacteroidaceae; genus HGM04593. The sequence goes on from JAFZFO010000004.1 coordinate 31,898, forward strand.
CATCGCTTTCCGTTGTGCAGCAGGACTACTACAACAAGTACATTGCCAAAAAGGAGAATGGCTATGAGTATATCCCACGCAAGAAGGAGCTGTTCCGTAACTTCATAAACAAGCTCGTGGAATCGCGACTGATATCGCGTGAAGTTTTGTTCTATGCCAATGAACTTGGTGTCAGCAGCGGATATCTCAATGAGGTGTGCAACGAGGTGTCGGGACACTCGGCCAAGGCCATTATCGATTCTGCTGTGACTGCAAGTCTCAAGTACGAACTCTCCTACACAGCAAAGAGCATCCAGGAACTTGCCGAGGATTTCAATTTTCCCAGCCAGTCATACTTCACACGCTATTACAAACGCATGACAGGCCTTACTCCAAGCGAGTTCCGCAAGGAGAGGGCGATGAAGTAGTGCCGGGTTATATCAGTACATTGTAATATTTTTTGTATCTTCGCGCATATATGCGTGAAGATACTTTTTTATATAACGAATTCGGCAGTTACCTGCGTGGCATCTTTGGCTGCAAGGTGCAGAAGATTACCATTGATGCCGGTTTCACTTGTCCTAACCGTGATGGAAAGGTAGGACGCGGCGGCTGTACGTTCTGCAATAACCAGACATTCAACCCTGCCTATTGCCACCGTAACCGCTCTGTCGCCGAGCAGATGAATGAGGGAATCTCTTTCTTTGCGCATAAATATCCCGATATGAAATATCTTGCCTATTTCCAGGCATATACCAATACCTACGATTCGCTCGATGTACTCAAACAACGCTACAATGAGGCTTTAGCCGTTGATGGCTGTGTGGGTATTGTCATTGGCACGCGCCCTGACTGCATGCCTGATGAACTGCTTGAATATTTGGCCGAACTGAATAAGACTACATTCGTACTTGTGGAATATGGCATAGAGAGCACTGATGATGTAACCCTTAAGCGTATCAACCGCGGTCATGATTATGCCTGTGCCGTTGATGCAGTAAGGCGCACTGTTGCTGCCGGTATTCCCGTGGGCGCTCATATAATTCTTGGTTTGCCGGGTGAACAGCGCGAGGATCTTATGCGCCAGGCTACGGAGCTGTCACGCCTGCCGCTCACTACGCTGAAACTGCACCAGTTGCAGATTGTGAGGGGAACACGCATGGCCGAGGAGTACATCGAAAACCCTGCCGATTTCCATCTTTTCGCAATGGAGGACTATATTGAGACTGTGATTGATTATATTGAGCGTCTGAATCCGACTTTGGTGCTTGAGCGTTTTGCATCGCAGTCGCCAAAGGAACTGCTCATTGCCCCCGATTGGGGAATAAAGAACCACGAACTCGTTGACAAAGTGAAGGCGAGAATGAAGCAGAGGCAGACATGGCAGGGAAAATTGTATAAAACAATAGAGGAGAAATTTTAAATTTTCTCCTCTATGTGTTTAAGTATTCCTTCTATATCATCAGGGTGGAACCACGTTATCTCCTCATCCTTCTGATACCATGTTACCTGTTTGCGCGAATAGATGCGTGTGTTCTGCTTTATCTTTTCAATGGCAAAGTCAAGCGTCCATTCGCCGTCGAGATATTTGAAAATCTCCTTGTAGCCTACCGTGTTCAGTGAGTTGTGTTCTTTGAGGTGTGCAAACTGTTTTACCTCCTCAACAAGTCCTTGTTCAATCATCATGTCAACACGGCTGTTGATGCGCGCGTATAGTTCCTCGCGGTCGCGGCGCAGTCCAATCTTGATTATGTTGAACGGGCGTTGCTTCTTTGTGCGTGTGCGGAACGAACTGTACTTCTTGCCTGTCATGTAGCAGATTTCAAGCGCATGCATTACACGCTTGGGGTTCTTTATGTCGGCCTCGGCATAGTATTCGGGGTCGAGCAGGCGAAGCTCAGCAGCAAGGCTCTCCAGCCCCTCGCGGTTGTATTTGTCAATGATGATGGCACGGGTCTCCTCGTCCACTGTAGGGATGTCATCAATACCATAACATACGGCATCGATATACATCATTGAACCACCGGCAAGCAGCATTGTGTGGTGGTGCGGAAACTCCTTTTCAAGCAGGTCAAGCACATCGGCCTCATAACGTGCTGCGCTATAGTAGTCGCCTGGAGCAAGCTGCCCCACAAAATAGTGTTTGTGGCGGGCAAGCTCCTCTTTGGTAGGCATTGCTGTACCTATCTCCATTCCGCTGTACATCTGTCGCGAATCGGCCGAGATGATGGGGCATTTGAAATGCTCGGCAATGGCAAAACTCGTTGCGGTCTTGCCAACTGCCGTGGGGCCTATAAGTACAACAAGGCTATTCATTCTCTCCTTTAATAATTAATAAAGGTCATCGATTGAACTCATGTCGGCAATGTCGCCAATGCCGTAACCCTCGGGGTCAAGGTCATCCTCGTTGTAGCTGTCGCTACCATAGAAATCCTCGTTGAAATCCTCTGATGCTTCAACGATTGGAGCCTTGTTCATGAGCTCGTCGAAGTTGAGCACCTGTGCAGGAGCATCGCCTACTGACTTTGTGCAGACTGCCTGGTCAATGTCCTTGCCGAACTCGATCTTGCTGAGCTCCATATAGAATACACGGTCGCCGAGTGGGTCGAACACGTACATCAGCTTTTGCTTCTCCTCCTCGATGATGTCACCGATGACTGTGTCTGCCATTACGTAGCTCTCATCCTCGGACATGCCACCCATATCCTCGAGAGTGATCTCAACTTCCTTTACCCAACGCTCGTTGCAGATGAAGAATGAGGTCATCTGATCATCGGGGTAGTTCACTGAATCGAGAATGGCCTTGTGAAGCTCAATGAATGTTGCATCAGAGTCAATCTCAATGTCTCTTCTGAAGTTATCAACTTCGTCTGATAAAAGTCTGAATTTGTATACCATAGTCGTGTATTTGTTTACTTTGATTTTCCAATAATACCTCTTGTCGATTTCTTCTCCACGAAATCTACAATTTCCTGTACTTCGGGAGTCATCGGCATTGTCTCTTTGATTTTTGCAAGGCCTGCAGTTACGGTTCCCTCGTAGAGCAGACGGTATGCGTTGTGTATGTTCCTGATTGTATCGTTCGAGAAACCACGGCGGCGCAATCCCACAATGTTCTCACCACAATAGTGCAGTGGGTCGCGGCCGGCGATTACGAACGGTGGAACGTCCATGGTAGCCTTGCTGCCACCCTGTATCATGATGTGGCGTCCAATGTGGCAGAACTGGTGCACGAGCACGCATGCGCTGAGGATTGCATGGTCCTCAATGACTACTTCGCCTGCAATCTTTGATGAGTTGCCGATGATGCAGTTGCTGCCAATGACGCTGTCGTGACCTATGTGTGAGTTCTCCATAAAGAGATTGTTGTTACCGATGACAGTCTTGCCCTTTGATGCTGTACCACGGTTGAGGGTCACATTCTCGCGTATAGTATTATTATCGCCTATCTCAAGGGTGGTATCTTCGCCCACAAACTTCAGATCCTGTGGAATTCCGCCAACGACAGCGCCGTGAAAAACCCTGTTGTTGTTGCCCATGCGTGTTCCGCTAAGGATTGATGCGTGTGCCATGATGTGACAGTTGTCGCCTATGACGACATTGTCTTCAATGTACACAAATGGCTCGATAGTACAGTTCTCGCCTATTTTTGCACCGGGATGTATGTATGATAGTTGATTGATCATGATTGATTTATATTTGTTTATTCTTTGTTCTTGATTATTTGCCCTACGAATGAAGCCTCGGCTGCCAGCTTCTCACCAACAAACACGTAGCCTTTCATCATGCTCAGACCATGTCGCAATGGTGCTGCCTGTTCAACCCTCATGATGAGTGTGTCGCCGGGTACCACCTTCTTGTGGAAAACGATCTTGTCAATCTTGACAAAATATGTCGAGTACTTTTCGGCATCTTCCAGTTGGTTCAGTACATGCAATGCTCCACATTGTGACATTGCCTCTACGAGCAGCACGCCTGGCATTATTGGCTCTTCGGGGAAGTGGCCCTCAAAGAACGGTTCATTCATTGTCACATTCTTTACGCCCACGATGTAGTCCGAACCGATTTCCGTTACCTTGTCTACAAGTAGCATTGGATTACGGTGGGGTAGAAGCTGTTTGATTTGCTTTATGTCGAGAACCGGCTCGCTGTTGGGGTTGTAGCTTGGTGCCTGTACCTTCTGCTCGCGTATGATCTTGCGCATTGCACGTGCGAACTTGTTGTTGATGGTGTGGCCCGGACAGGTTGCGATGATACGTCCCTGTAATGGCTTGCCGATGAGCGCAAGGTCGCCAATGATGTCGAGCAGCTTGTGACGTGCAGGCTCGTTGTTCCATACAAGTGGCTTGTGGTTCAGGTAACCCAACTTCTTCGCATCGATGTGTGGCACGCCAAGCACATCGGTAAGCTTGTCGAACTTCTCCTGTGGCATCTCACGCTCGTATATTACGATTGCGTTGTCAAGGTCGCCACCCTTGATGAGTCCAAGGTTGAGCAGCGCCTCAAGTTCACGTACGAAAACGAATGTGCGGCTCGATGCTATCTCGGCCTTGAACTTCTTCATGTCCTCCAATGTGGCATATTGGTTGAAGAGAATGTCGCTGTCGTAGTGTACAAGGACATTGAGGCTGAACTTCTCGTCGGGGAGAATGATGATTGAGTTGCCAGTCCTGTCGTCCTTTATCTCAATCTTGGACTTTATTACAAAGACATCCTTCTCGGCATTCTGCTCCTTTATTCCTACGCGCTCAATCTGCTCTACATAGTGGATTGCGCTACCGTCGAGAATGGGGAACTCGGGACCATTGACCTGCATGAGACAGTTGTCAATGCCAAGTGCGAACAGTGCTGCCATTGCATGTTCCACAGTGCTCACGCGTGCCTCGCCCTTTGTGAGGACTGTGCCACGTGTGGTCTCTGTTACATTCTCGGCTACGGCATCTATGATGGGTTCGCCGGGAAGGTCAATGCGCTGTATCTTGTATCCGTAGTTCTCGGGCGCAGGGTTGAAAGTCACAGTGAGGTTCAATCCTGTGTGCAATCCCTTTCCATAGAGGGAGAAACTGCCGTTAAGTGTCTTCTGTTTGTTCATGTAACTTTTATTTTCCGTTTTTTAAAGCTTCGAGCTCTTTTGTCAGCTCCTTTACCTTCTTGTCGAGTGCAGGCAGACGTTTGAGGTGTGCCATGGCACGCAGGAACTCCTTCATGTCCATTGCCGGTGTACCCATGAGTGTGACACCGCTCTTTACATTGCCCAATGTTCCGCACTGGGGGCCGATAGTGGCACGGTCGCCGATGGTGCTGTGACCCGACACGCCGGCCTGGCCACCGAAGATGCACCATTCGCCAATCTTTGTAGAACCTGCGACTCCGGCCTGTGCTGCCATTGCCGTGTGGTTGCCAACTTCGGCATTGTGGGCAATCTGCACCAGATTGTCAATCTTCACGCCGCTGTGGATGGTTGTCGCTCCCATTGTGGCACGGTCGACACAAGTGTTTGCACCAATCTCTACATTGTCTTCAATGACAACAATGCCGGTCTGCGGAATCTTGTTGTAACCGTTCAGGGTGGGGGCAAAGCCGAAACCATCGGCACCTATCACACAACCGCTGTGCAAAATACAATCGTTTCCTATGCGGCAACCGTGATACACGGTAACATGTGCATAGAGCAGACAGTTGTTGCCGATCTTTGCTCCATCGCCAATGGAAACTCCATCGTGGATGTAGCAGTTGTCGCCAATTTCACAACCTTCGCCAATGACAACAAACGGCGCAATGTAACAGTTCTCGCCAATCTTTGCACTTTCTGCAATTGATGCGAGCGAACTGATGCCCTGTTTCTTTGGCTTGCTCGCTTCGTACATCATCATCAGCGTGGCAAGGCTCTGGTAGGCATTGTCGACCTTTATGAGAGTTGCTGCAATTTCGCCTTTCTGCTCAAAGTCGCGGTTAACCAATACGACCGATGATTGGGTCGTATATATATAATCGGTATACTTTGGGTTGGCAAGGAATGACAAAGCACCGGGGATTCCCTCCTCAATCTTTGCAAAAGTGTAGACTTCGGCATTCTCGTTGCCGACAACCTCGCCATTGATGAAAGATGCAATCTGTTTTGCAGTAAATTTCATATCCTGTCAGGGGTGTTGATTTTATTAATTGGTTGTCCAGTTCTGAACAAAAGTATTCAAAGGATATGGATTCGGACAACTTCTATTGCGAAGATAGTCATTATGCCCGAATCCCGATATGCCTTTTTAACAGAAATTATGGCCTATTTTTAGCCTTATTTGTTAAATGATGTTTCTCAACTTGAGCTCATTCTCCATCTGCTGCTGGTAGTCATGAGCCTTCTCTGCTGCAACTGCTGCAAAGTTCTCGCTGCTGTCGGCAAAGATGATGGCACGGCTTGCGTTCACGAGCAATCCGCAGTCATCGTTCATACCATACTTGCATACCTCCTCGAGTGAGCCGCCCTGTGCGCCTACACCTGGAACAAGAAGGAAGTGTGTTGGTACGATGCTACGTACATTCTCGAATGACTTGCCCTGTGTTGCGCCTACAACATACATCATGTTCTCGTCGCTTCCCCAGTTCTTTGATGTTGCAAGTACCTTCTCGAACAGCATTGTGCCGTTCTCGTCCTTTGTCAACTGGAAGTCGTGTGAACCTGGGTTCGATGTGAGTGCGAGTACAATTACCCAGCTGCCCTCGTAAGCGAGGAATGGCTTCACACTGTCTTCGCCCATGTATGGAGCAACAGTGATTGAGTCAACCTTCATCTCCTCAAAGAATGAACGTGCATAGAGTGATGAAGTGTTACCGATATCGCCACGCTTGGCATCGGCAATGATGAAGATCTCGGGGTAGTTCTCCTTGATGTAGTTGACTGTCTTCTCGAAGCTTATCCAACCCTTTACACCGCCTGCTTCATAGAATGCGAGGTTTGGCTTGTATGCCACGGTGTAAGCTGCTGTTGCATCGATGATAGCCTTGTTGAACTCGAAGATTGGGTCCTCGCAGCCAAGCAGGTGAGCCGGCAACTTCTTGATATCACTGTCGAGACCTACGCACAAGAATGAGCGCTTCTCCTTAATCTGGTTGATGAGTTCTTGTCTGTTCATAGCTTATATGTTTTAATTTGTTATAATTCCTGTTCTTTCATTCTCTCGGCGTTCTCGGCGATTATCAGGTGGTCAATGCAATCCTGGATGTCGCCATTGACGAATGCGTTCAGATTATATATGGTATAGTTTATACGGTGGTCGGTAATACGTCCCTGTGGGTAGTTGTAGGTACGTATCTTTGCCGAGCGGTCACCGGTTGAAACCATAGTCTTGCGCTTGTTGGCTATGTCATCGGCATAGCGCTGGTGCTCGCGGTCGTAGATGAGGGTACGCAAACGTGCAAGTGCGCGCTCCTTGTTCTTCGGCTGGTCGCGTGTCTCGGTACACTCGATGAGTATCTCCTCAACCTGATTTGTCTCGGGGTTGAGCCATGGATAGCGCAGACGTACTCCCGATTCCACCTTGTTGACGTTCTGTCCACCGGCACCGCTTGAACGGAATGTATCCCATTTGATGGCGCTTTCAGTGATTTCAACGTCAAAGGCCTCGGCCTCGGGCAGGACTGCCACCGATGCTGCCGATGTGTGTACGCGGCCCTGTGTCTCGGTCGCAGGCACGCGCTGCACACGGTGCACTCCCGATTCATATTTCAACGTACCGTAAACCTTTTCGCCGGTCACAGTACAGATGATCTCCTTGTAACCGCCCGATGTTCCCTCGCTGCAACTTGAAACCTCAAGTCTCCAGCCCTTGCTCTCGCAATACTTGGTGTACATGCGGAAAAGGTCGCCTGCAAAGATTGCAGCCTCGTCGCCGCCGGTACCGCCACGTATCTCGAGGATGGCATTCTTGTCATCCTGTGGGTCGGCCGGAATGAGCAGGAGCTTGATCTCCTCCTCGGTCGCGGGAATCTCCTTTTCGCAAGTGTCAATCTCCTCGCGTGCCATTTCGCGCAACTCGGGGTCGCTCTCGTTGGCAAGCAGGTCCTTGGCCTCGGCAAGGGTGGTGAGCAGGTTGATGTAACGCTTGCGTGCATCGAGAATCTGCTCCAGTTCGCGGTATTCCTTGTTGAGCCTTACATAACGCTTCATATCGGCAACGACCGAAGGGTCGGTAATCAGTGTCGACACCTCCTGGAATCTTGCCTCAAGATCGTTGAGCTTGCTCAGCAGTGAATTGTTCTCCATTGTCTGTCATAATATATGCCTTGCGGCCACGCAAGGCATAATGATTAATATTTGAATGTGCCGTAGGGGCTTTCAATAATCAACTCGTTGTGGTCGCATTCCTCTACGCGGCCAATGATCTGTGCATCAACTCCAAAGCTCTTGCTTATGGCGATGATCTCCTCGGCGTGCTCTGGCTTTACATAAACCTCGAGACGGTGGCCCATGTTGAACACCTTGTACATCTCGGCCCAGTCAGTACCGCTCTGCTCCTTGATAGCCTTGAACAGCGGTGGGATGGGGAAGAGGTTGTCCTTGATGACCTTCTTGTTCTCAACGAAGTGCATAACCTTTGTCTGTGCACCACCTGAGCAGTGGACCATACCGTGGATCTCGGGACGCAATGCATCGAGAATCTTCTTTACGATAGGTGCGTATGTTCGTGTTGGCGACAATACCAGTTTGCCTGCATCGAGTGGAGAATCCTCGACCTCGTCGGTCAACTTGAGACCTCCTGAGTAGATAAGCTCTTCGGGAACTCCCTTGTCGTAGCTCTCGGGGTACTTCTCGGCAAGGTACTTGCTGAATACATCGTGACGTGCCGATGTCAAGCCGTTACTGCCCATACCGCCGTTATACTCTTTCTCGTATGTTGCCTGGCCATAAGATGCAAGACCGACAATCACGTCGCCACCTGCGATGTTCGCGTTGTCAATGACATCACTGCGCTTCATGCGGCAGGTTACGGTGCTGTCAACGATGATTGTGCGCACCAAGTCGCCTACGTCGGCAGTCTCGCCACCGGTTGCATATACGCCGACACCCATTTCGCGTAGCTCGGCAAGCAGTTCGTCAGTACCGTTGATGATGGCCGAGATCACTTCGCCCGGGATGAGCAGTTTGTTGCGGCCAATGGTTGATGAAACAAGTATGTTGTCGGTTGCACCCACGCAAAGCAGGTCGTCGATATTCATGATCAATGCATCCTGTGCAATGCCTTTCCAGACGCCAAGGTCACCGGTCTCTTTCCAGTAGAGATAAGCCAATGATGATTTTGTACCGGCACCATCGGCGTGCATAATGTTGCAATACTCCGGGTCACCGCCAAGAATATCTGGGATGATTTTGCAGAATGCTTTTGGGTAAAGACCTTTGTCAATGTTCTTGATTGCGTTGTGAACATCCTCTTTCGACGCAGAAACTCCGCGCATCATATATCTTTGGTCGCTCATTTTGTATAATGTTTTAGTGTATTTATTGTGCAAAGATAATAATAACGCGTGAATAGGCAAATAAAAACCGATAATTAAAAAGCCCAACATCTCTTTGCCTGATGTCGCTGTGGCAGTCTTTTGATTTAAGGGTGAAAAGTGCTGCGGTTTCCGCTTTTGACGTTTTGTCATTTGTAACGATAATATCTTAATTCTTGTTTAATGAATGGCGAATAATGCCAGCTTGCTTTATTGCTGTCGGTGTGTGCCGCTTTTTGTGTGAAAAAATGTTCAATATTTGCTTTTCTTGTGTCCTTTTTGGAAAATGAACCACGTATTATTTCAAATTACAATAGATTTTATCTATATTTGCGGTTGCTTGCGGAATCATGTGCTTTTGTGAAGTGTGTGCATTGCGTTGACTGGCCATAGTGCTTGACAAATGACAATGAATGGAGTTCCATTTGACATCTTTCCAAAACAGGCTCCCTGTGTCGTGGCTTCCTTAGCTGCGCATTGGGAAATGGAGCATCTTTGCTCTGCTTACGAGAATATTTATTAATTTTTAATCAATTTATCTATGTTTAACGGACATCCTAAAGGTCTTTGGGCTTTGGCCCTCGCCAACACAGGTGAGCGTTTCGGCTATTACACCATGTTGGCTGTGTTCCTGTTCTTCCTGCAGGACAATTTCGGTTTCTCAATGGGAACCTCGAGTACTATCCAGGCTACTTTCCTGGGCGTAGTTTATTTCGTACCTCTTTTCGGTGGTATGCTTGCCGACAAGTTCGGTTTCGGTAAGATGGTAACAATCGGTATCAGCGTAATGTTCTTGGGTTATCTGCTGCTTGCATTGCCACTTGGCGCAGGCGCGACTGCACTTGCTGTCATGGTACTCGCGTTGCTGTTCGTGTGTGTAGGTACCGGTCTTTTCAAGGGTAACCTCCAGGTTCTTGTAGGTAACCTCTACGACGAGCCAAAGTATGCCGCAAAGCGCGACGAGGGTTTCAGCATCTTCTACATGGCTATCAACATCGGTTCTATGTTCGCTGCTGCTGCCGCTCTTGGCATCATGGCTTGGGTGCAGGCTGACTATGGTGTAAGCAAGGCCGATTCTTATCACTTCGCATTTGCCGTAGCTTGTGTATCTTTGATCGTTTCAATCATCATCTACTACACATTCCGTGCTACATTCGCTCACGCTGACCGTGCAAAGGTTGCTGTAAAGGGTGCTGCAGAGGTTGTTGAGGAGCAGTTGACTCCAGCACAGACAAAGGAGAGAATCATCTGCCTCTGCCTTGTATTCGCTGTGGTTATCTTCTTCTGGATGGCTTTCCACCAGAACGGTATCACAATGAACCAGTTCGCACGTGAGTACACTGCAACTTCTGAGACAGGTTTCATGAGCCTCTTCCTCAGCAAGTCGTTCAGCTTCACCGATATGAGAAGCATCTGGAACCTCGTTGCAGTAATTCTCCTTGTATACGGTCTTCTCAACATCTTCCAGTCAAAGACTGTAAAGGGTAAGGCAATTGCTGCTGCTCTCTTCTTGGCTTCTGGTGGTCTGCTTGTTTACCGTGCATTGAACGTTACAGGTTCTGTAGATGTTGAAGCTCCTATCTTCCAGCAGTTCAACCCATGCTTCGTTGTTGCATTGACACCAATCATCATGCTTGTGTTCGGTGCTCTTGCAAAGAAGGGTAAAGAGCCTTCTTCTCCAATGAAGATCGGTCTCGGTATGCTTGTTGCAGCTGTTGCATTCGTGGTTCTTTTGGTTGGCTCATGGGGTCTTCCAATCCAGGCAGAGCAGTTGGCAAACGTTGAGGCAGGTACTGCCACATTGGTTTCTCCAAACTGGCTCATCAGCACATACCTTGTGTTGACTGTTGCTGAGTTGTTGCTCTCTCCAATCGGTATCTCATTCGTGAGCAAGGTTGCTCCTCCAAAGTACAAAGGTATGATGATGGGTGGCTGGTTCGTAGCTACTGCTATCGGTAACTTCCTCATCTCAATCCCAGGTCTCCTTTGGGGCAAGACAGAGCTTTATGTAGTATGGGGCGTGCTCATCGCAATCTGCCTTGTATCGGCTCTCTTCATCTTCTCAATCCTCAAACGTCTTGAGAAGGTTGCATAATAATTGCAATATCAAATACTTAATACGAAAAGCCGGGTGTCATGCCCGGCTTTTCTGTTTGTATACAAATTCGACGGATTCAAAAAAAATGTTATAAAAGTTGCTTTTATAATATTAATTCATAAATTTGCACTTAAGCGCGAATATGTACTGTGCTCGCTGTGTGAAATACACAAGTAAACTTGTTGTTTCTCGCCCGTTTGTTCCTGTATTTGCGCTATCCGATGGTGAGTTGCATTAATTCCTTTATGATTTATGTAAAACTTCCAAATGCAAAGAGCCGCCGCTTGCCTTTTTATCTGGCAATGGAGGAGTATGTTGCACGGGAATTGCCCGCGCAAGACTATTTTTTCATCTGGCAGGTGGAGCCGACAGTCATCTTCGGACGCAATCAACTCGTTGACAGCGAGGTTGATGTCAATTTCTGCCGTAATCACGGCATTCAATTCTATCGTAGAAAAAGTGGGGGAGGCTGCGTGTTCGCCGACCGCAGCAATCTGATGCTTTCATACATTACCCCAACCACCAATGTCAACTTTACCTTCAACCGCTATATGCTCATGGTTGAGGATGCCTTGCAACGCCTTGGAGTGGATGCCAGGACATCGGGACGTAACGATATTCTGATAGCAGGCAAGAAGGTGTCGGGTAATGCGTTCTATCATCTCCCCGGCCGCAGCATCGTGCATGGTACCATGTTGTATGATACCAATCTTGACTATATGCTCAATGCCACGACTCCATCCCGGACAAAATTGCGCAGCAAGGGTGTTGAGTCGGTACGCCAGCACATCACGACACTCTGCAATCATATAAATCTTACCATCGAGCAACTCAAAGAGCATCTCCGCACTGTGCTCTGCGACAGTGAAATTCTCCTTTCAGAAGCCGATGTTGCCGCAATAGAGCAGTTGGAGCAGGAGTATTACGATGACGCGTTCATCTATGGCAACAACCCTGCCGCATCGCTCACCAAAGTGCAGCGCATTGAAGGCGTGGGTGAGTTCCATGTATCGCTCGATGTCAAAGAGAACAGGATACGCAAGGTGCTGCTTGCCGGCGATTTCTTCATTATAGGCGATCTGGATTCAATGTTGCTCTCAAAGCTCAAGGGGGTTGAATACTGTCGTGCAGCCATTGAAGAGGCGTTGGTCAATGTGGAGACCGCAGAGATAATAATGAACCTGAAGAAGGAAGAACTTATAAACCTACTAATATAACTGACCTATGGAGAATAAAAGAACCTGTCTTTATGACAAACACGTTGCATTGGGAGCATTGATCAGCCCATTCGGAGGTTTTGACATGCCAATTCAGTACAGCAACATCGTTGACGAGCATAATGCGGTTCGCCAGGCTTGTGGTGTTTTTGACGTATCGCATATGGGAGAGGTGCTTGTTACCGGCCCCGAGAGCGAGAAGTTTGTGAACCATATCTTTACCAATGACATTACCGATGCACCCGATGGAAAGATATACTATGGCATGATGTGCCATCCTACAGGTGGTGTAGTGGATGACCTGCTCGTGTACAAGATGGCTCCTCTGCGCTATTTCCTTGTAATCAACGCATCGAACATTGACAAGGATGTCGCATGGATTACAGAGCATGCAAAGGCGTTTGATGTCGTTGTCGAGCACCAGAGCGACAAGTATGGCGAGGTGGCTGTGCAGGGACCAAAGACCGAGGAGATTATTGAACGTGTGCTTGGCATTCCTTGCAAAGAGTTGGCTTTCTATACATGTAAGGAGCTTGAATACAACGGCGAGACAATAATAATAAGCCGCACAGGTTATACCGGCGAGGATGGTTTCGAGCTATATGGCTCACATACCTTTACAAATGAGGTGTGGGACAAACTGCTTGCTAGTGGTGAGGTAAAGCCATGTGGCTTGGGATGCCGCGATACATTGCGTTTCGAGGTGGGCCTGCCACTTTATGGCGATGAGCTTACCGATGAGATCACACCGCTTGAGGCCGGCTTGGGTATCTTCGTGAAGCTTGACAAGGATTTCATTGGCAAGGAGGCTCTTGCTGCGCAGAAGACCGAGGGACTTAAACGCAAGATTGTGGGTATTGAACTCAAGGACAAGGCCATTCCACGTCATGGCTACGAGGTAGAGGCTGACGGTAAGGTGGTCGGAGTCGTTACAACCGGCTACAACTCCATTTCAACTGGCAAGAGCGTGTGTATGGCAATGGTCGACATTGAATATGCAAAGCTTGATACCGAGGTGGCGGTACGCATCCGCAAGAAGGTGTTCCCGGGTGTGGTGACAAAGAAACGTTTCTACGACAAGAACTACAAGAAGTGAAAAAACAAAAACTTAATAACTAACCAATAAAAACAACTTATTATGAGTACAATTTTAGAAGGACTCCGCTATGCCGAGTCGCATGAGTATGTAAAGGTAGAGGGTGAATACGGCTATGTAGGTATTACAGACTATGCACAGCATGAGCTTGGTAATGTGGTCTATGTAGATATGCCTGAGGTTGATGACGAGGTGACAGCAGGTGAGGATTTCGGTGCTGTGGAGAGCGTTAAGGCTGCCAGCGACCTCATTTCTCCTGTCAGTGGTGTTGTCGTTGAAGTAAAGGAGGCTTTGAACGACAGCCCGGAACTTGTCAATAGCGACCCATATGCAAATTGGATCATCAAGGTCAAACTCAACGACCCTGCCGAGGCCGATGCATTGATGGATGCAGCAGCATACAAGGCGTTCATTAACGAATAACTTATCTGGAGCAACGGGGGCATGCTCCTGTTGCTCCGTTATTTTCTCCATTATGAAATATTTTCCTCATACCCAACAGGATATTGAGCAGATGCTTGAGGTTGCCGGACTGAAGTCAATGGATGACCTTTATGGCGAGATTCCGCAGCAGCTGCTCTTTGACCGTGAATTCGCACTCCCCGAGGCGATGTCCGAGGTGGAGGTGAGGCGGTTTTTTGAGACACTTGGCAACAAGAACGCTAAGCTTGCCTGCTTTGCCGGTGCCGGTGTCGAGGACCACTATTCGCCATCGGTCATAGCACCGATCCTTTCACGTGGCGAATTTCTTACAGCATATACTCCATACCAGCCCGAGATTTCACAGGGTACATTGCAGTACATCTTCGAGTATCAGTCAATGATTTGCGAATTGACAGGAATGGATGTCACAAATGCTTCCATGTATGATGGTACAACTGCAACCGCAGAGGCTATGATGATGTGTGTTGCCATTGCAAAGAAACGCAATAAGGTACTTGTGTCGGCAACCATGAATCCAAGAGTGAAGCAAGTGGTTGAGACCTATGCAAAATATCAGGGTGTGGTAATTGAGACCATCGCCGAAAAGGATGGCGTTACCGACCTTGCTGACCTCGAAAGCAAACTTACCGGAGATGACGTTGCAGGTGTCATCCTCGCACAGCCTAACTACTATGGTATTGTAGAGGACTATACCGGTGTTGCCGATATGTGTCATGCAAAGAAGGCCATGTTCGTAATGAACTGCAAACCATCGGCTCTTGCAGTTTTGAAGACTCCCGCAGAGTGGGGTGCCGACATTGCTTGTGGCGATGCACAGTCTCTTGGCATACCTATGTGCTATGGCGGCCCATACGTGGGTTTTCTTGCCTGCACCAATGCCAATATACGCAAGTTGCCCGGCCGTATTGTTGGCGCAACAACCGATGTCGACGGCAAGCGTGCCTTTGTGCTCACATTACAGGCGCGCGAGCAGCACATCCGTCGTGAAAAGGCAAACAGCAACATCTGCTCTAACCAGTCGTTGATGGCTCTCTATGTAACCATCTATATGTCGGTCATGGGACAGAAAGGTCTGAAGGAGGTGTGCGAACTTTCGTATGGAGGTGCACATTACCTTGCCGACAGACTTGTTGCAACAGGCAAATGCTCAATGGTATATGACAAGCCTTTCTTCAATGAATTTGCCGTGCGTACGGCGGCTCCTGCTGCAAAGGTGCTTGACGCTCTCTGTGCAAACGGCATTCTTGGCGGTGTGCGCATTGCCGATGACATGCTGCTTGTGTGCGTTACCGAACAGCGTACCAAGGAGGAGATGGATAAGTTCGTGGAAATAGTGAATAACATCTAATTAAGGGAGGAGATACTATGATACGCAATTATGACAAATTGATTTTCGAGCTCTCAAAAGAGGGCAGAACAGGATATTCCCTTCCAAAGAATGTTTTCAAGGAGAACTATTGCCCTTGCCAGTTGCCAGGCAATCTAAAGCGTGAGAGCAAGCCTCTGCTTCCCGAAGTCACCGAGTTTGACGTGGTGCGTCACTACACTAACCTCTCGAACAAGAATTTCGGTGTAGATACAGGTTTCTATCCCCTTGGCAGCTGTACAATGAAGTACAATCCCCGTCTCAATGAGGAAATCAGTGCATTGCCATCGTTTGCGGCACTACATCCCGAGGCGCCGGTTGAGGCGACACAGGGTGCGTTGGAGGTCTATTACAACCTTGCGGCTTCGCTTGCCGAAATAAGCGGCCTTGCAGCATTTACACTTAACCCTTATGCCGGCGCCCATGGCGAGTTGACCGGTCTGATGATCATGCGCTCATATCATGAGCAGCGTGGCGATACCAAGCGTACAAAGGTCATTGTCCCCGACAGTGCCCATGGTACAAACCCTGCCAGTGCAGCAGTGTGCGGCCTTGAGATTGTGGAGGTAAAATCAACTGCCAACGGAACCGTCGATGTTGAGGACCTGAAGCCATTGCTTGATGACACCATTGCCGGTATAATGATGACAAACCCCAACACTCTCGGCATCTTTGAGACCGAGATACCCGAGATTGCACGCCTTGTACATGAATGTGGCGGTTTGCTCTATTATGATGGAGCCAACCTCAATGCCGTGCTGGGCAAATGTCGTCCAGGTGATATGGGATTTGACATTATGCACATCAATCTCCACAAGACATTCTCTACACCTCATGGTGGCGGTGGCCCCGGCGATGGTCCTGTAGGCGTGCGTGCCGGCCTCGAGGCCCTGTTGCCCAATCCACAGGTAAAGAAGGATGCCGGCGGCAAGTTCTACATTGATGCCGATGAAAAGTCTGCAGGCTATGTGTCGAACTTCCTTGGCAACTTTGGCGTGCTGTTGCGTGCCTATACCTATATCCTCACTCTCGGTCGTGAGAATGTGAAGATGGTAGGTCCGCTTGCTGTGCTCAATGCCAACTATGTGAAGGAGTCTTTGAAGAATGAGTATTATTTGCCTATTGAGGGCGTTTGCAAGCACGAATTCGTGTTCGACGGCCTTGCCGACAAGTCGACGGGAGTCACAACACTCGACATTGCCAAGCGTCTGCTCGATTACGGCTATCATGCACCTACAATATACTTCCCCTTGCTGTTCCATCAGAGCATCATGATTGAGCCCACTGAAACGGAGAGTAAGGAGACGCTTGATGAATTCATCGCTGTGATGAAGAAGGTTGCAACCGAGGCAATAGAGAATCCCGATGTCGTAAAGAATGCTCCGCACAGCACACCTGTGCGCCGCCTTGATGAAACGACAGCGGCACGTTCGCCCAAGACAACCTATAGACAGCTGAAAGGTGAAAGGTGAAAAGTGAAAGCCGAGGTTTGATAAAACCGAGGGTTCGACAATACTTGCAGCAATAGGTCACGCGCAGCAACGCTGTAGGTGTTGCCCGCGTGGGTTGCGATAAGCAAGTATTGTCAAAGCCACAAACCATAAAACCGAGGGTTCGACAAAGTCGCGAGTAAGAGAAACATAGTTTTCCGCTTTGACTTTTCCGTTTTCCGCTAGAACCACGAAGTGGTTAATAATAATAAATGAATTTGTGAATGGGAGGCAAGGAGAAATCTTTGCCTCCTATTGCATTTGTGACGGCGGTTGTTGGATAATATACCGCAATGCGGAATGGCTTTTACATAATTTTCACTATATTCGCAGAATATTCGGAAAAAACATTAAAAATATAGAAAATGAAACAGGAAAATGAAAATCCGACGGGATTGCCCGAAAACGCGTTCCGTCCACTCAACGAGGGCGAGGAGTACAAGCCTCTGATGTCGCCCGACAAGAAATACCCAGAGGTAAACGCATGGTCGGTGACTTGGGGAGTGCTCATGGCGGTGCTGTTCTCTGCTGCATCGGCCTATCTTGGCTTGAAAGTTGGCCAGGTGTTTGAGGCTGCAATTCCCATTGCAATCATTGCCGTGGGTATGTCAACACTTACAAAGCGCAAGAATGCTCTTGGCGAGAATGTAATCATCCAGTCTATCGGTGCATGCTCGGGTGTAATTGTTGCGGGTGCAATCTTTACATTGCCGGCATTGTATATTCTCAAGGAAAAATACCCCGAAATGACCGTGACATTCATGCAGATGTTCATCAGTTCATTGCTTGGCGGTATTCTTGGTATATTGTTCCTCATTCCTTTCCGCAAGTATTTTGTAAAGGAGAAGCATGGCGAATACCCATTCCCAGAGGCTACAGCAAGTACACAGGTGCTTGTGTCTGGCGAGAAGGGCGGCAGCCAGGCGAAGCCTCTGCTCATCGCAGGTCTCATAGGTGGTCTGTACGACTTTATCGTTGCTACATTCGGCTGGTGGAACGAGAACGTGACAACACGCATAGTAGGTTGGGGCGAGGTAGTTGCCGACAAGGCAAAGGTGGTGCTCAAGATCAATACCGGTGCCGCCGTGCTTGGTCTTGGATGTATCATCGGTCTCAAGTATGCTATCATCATCTGCGTGGGTTCACTCCTCGTATGGTTGGTAATTGTTCCCGGAATGGGATTGATATTCGGCGATCAGGTGCTGAATATGTGGAACCCTGCCATCACTGAGACTGTAGGTCAGATGTCGCCCGAGCAGATCTTCAGCAACTATGCAAAGAGCATTGGTATCGGTGGCATTGCAATGGCCGGTATCATCGGTATCCTCCGTTCATGGGGAATCATCAAGAGCGCTGCAAGCCTTGCTGCACGCGAGATGGGCAGCAAGAAAAGCGACACCAAGGAGGTGCGTACACAAAAGGACCTTTCAATGAAGGTTGTGCTCTTTGGCTCTGCATTCACTCTGTTGATGGTCTTCGCATTCTTCTTCCTCGATGTAATGAACGGCAGTATCCTGCAGAGCACCGTCGCTGTATTGCTTGTTGCTGTAATTTCGTTCCTCTTTACAACTGTTGCAGCAAATGCCATTGCCATTGTGGGTTCTAACCCTGTATCGGGCATGACATTGATGACTCTTATCCTTGCTTCGGTGATTATGGTTGCCGTTGGATTGAAAGGTTCATCGGGTATGGTTGCTGCGCTCATTATGGGTGGAGTGGTATGTACAGCACTTTCTATGGCAGGTGGCTTTATCACAGACTTGAAGATTGGTTATTGGCTTGGCTCTACACCTGCAAAACAGCAGACATGGAAATTCCTGGGTACACTTGTGTCGGCAGCTACCGTTGCCGGTGTCATCATGATTCTTGACAAGACTTATGGCTTTACAAGCGGTGAACTTGCTGCGCCTCAGGCAAACGCCATGGCTGCAGTGATTGACCCATTGATGAGCGGTGTCGGCGCGCCATGGTTGCTCTACGGCATTGGTGCTGCGCTTGCATTGGTTTTGACATTCTGCAAGGTTCCTGCATTGCCCTTTGCACTCGGTATGTTCATCCCGCTGGAGTTGAACCTTCCTTTGCTTGTAGGTGGTCTTATCAACTGGTATATAACAACACGCAGCAAGGATGCTGCATTGAATGCCGAGCGTGGCGAAAAGTGTACACTTCTTGCATCGGGCTTCATCGCCGGTGGTGCGCTGATGGGTGTGTTGAGCGCCGGCTTGCGCTTTGGCGGCATAAACATGGTAAACGAGCAGTGGCTTGCAAATCCAGGCAGCGAGGCAGTCTCTTTGGCAATGTATGCGTTGCTGATTGTATACTTGGTTAAGGCAAGTATGAAGATCAAGCGATAATCATTATACGACAATAAAATAGCCACGCAAATTTTGCGTGGCTATTTTCGTTTATCTTAAATACATGTTGTTTGTTTTCTCGAACTCTATCGTCGTCTCGCGGTCGTGGCCGGGGTAGACCGTCGTGTCTTCGGGTAAGGTCAGCAGTTTCTCGCGTATTGAGTATATCAGTGCACGGTGGTTGCTGTCGGGGAAGTCGGTACGTCCTATGCTGCCGCGAAACAAAGCGTCGCCACTGAATAGCATCTTGGCCTGGGGTACGTGGTAGGCAAGGCTGCCGGGAGAGTGTCCTGGAACCGAAATGGCAACGATGCGGCTATTGCCAAAGAGTATCTCATCGCCGTCGTTCAGTACGCGTCCAAGTGGTGGCACATCTTCATCGTATCTCACTCCAAAGCGTGCCACACGCTCCTTGATGTTCTCGGCCCATGGCCAATCGGCATCGTTTGCACTGGCCTTTACTCCAAATGTCTCCTCAACGAATGCATTGCCGAAGATGTGGTCAAAATGCAGGTGTGTATTGAGATGATGCTTGAGTGTCAGGCCATTATCCTCTATGAATTTCCTTATCTGCTCCCTCTCCTGTGGAAACCATGCTCCGCAATCAATGAGGAGAGCCTCTTTGGTGTCATCCCATAGCAGATAGCAGTTTACCTGTATGGGGTTTACTATGAATTTCTTGAGTTGCATATTGGGTTAAATCTGTACGTAAACAACCTTCTTGTCTTTAAAATACTCCTCGGCAAAGTATGTGCTTACGTCAATTATTTCGCAGCTGTTCTTGAATGGGCGTGTCTCGGCTGTCATGTCGCCACCTTTGAGGCATATGATGCCGTTGGGCAGGGCATTGAACTGCTCGTTCGAGATGTTCTTGCGGCAAATCTTTACCAGGTCGGGCAACTGCATCACGGCGCGGCTCACCACAAAACTGTACTTGTCCTTGATCTCCTCGGCGCGGCTGTGGCTTGTACGTACGTTCTCAAGTCCGATAGCCTGTGCAATCTCGCCGGCTACGCGCACCTTCTTGCCGATGCTGTCGACAAGGTGGAACTCAACCTCGGGGAACATTATTGCGAGAGGAATGCCGGGGAAACCGCCACCGCAACCCATGTCCATGATTTTTGTTCCGGGCTTGAAAGTGATATATTTTGCAATAGCCAAAGAGTGCTGTACGTGGTGGAGATAGAGGTTCTCGATATCCTTACGTGAAATCACATTTATCTTGCTGTTCCAGTCGTAGTATAGGTCATAGAGTGCAGCGAACTGTTCTTTCTGTTTGTCGCTGAGGCCCGGGAAATACTTTATTATGTTTTCCATTATTTCATTATGTCTTTTAGTGTTTCGTAGTCAAGTGATATAAGTATGTCGCCCATTGCATAAGGCGCTATCTCGTATCTGTTGTAGAGGAATGTGATGCTGTCATTGCCAAGAATGAAGTTATTTGTTATGTTCATCTCAATATCAATGAAGTATCCTTTCTCGCCAAGTCCTTCAATGGTTGACACTCCTTCATCCTCCATGAGTTTGCGTGTAAGCATTGTGATCAATGTGTCTTCATAATCCTCTTTGAACAGGTTGTTGAGAGTTATTTCAGTTCCTGTTGCGGGGTCAAAGCAGACAATTGTGTTCACAGTGTTGGGGTGTGCACCTCCATGGTACTCCTCGCATGTCATTATATAGCTGATGTAGCCTTTATAACCTGTGATTGTCTTACCGTTGATATCCCAATAACAGCCCATCATACCCGGTGGAATTCCACTTTCCTTGAGGTTCAGGTATTCGGCTTGCAGTTCGTTGAAAAACTCTTTCTGTGTAGCAACGCATTGGTTGCAGGCATCTTTCAACGTTGGAGCGTCACTAAAGAACAAGCCCCAGGCCAGTGTGCTGTCAAGCCTTGCGGTTGCCTGCTCATTGCCAAGGTCAAAACGTGGCAGAGTGATGTCTATTGTCAGTTTGGGAGCATTCTCCTTGTCGTAAGCAAAGGTGTATTGCTCGTGTATCCTTATTGTGTCAATTGTTATGGATTTTTCCTCAATAGAAGACAATTGCGCTGTGTTTTCCTTTTTGTCTATGTTACATGCAAAAAGGAAAAATAATGCTGAATAAATGATAATTGCAGTGCACTTTTTCATATCACAATTGTTTATCAGTTACAGGAGAACCAAAGGTAGTGCTTTTGGGATAAAACGGCAAGAAAGTAACAGTTGTTTTTCTTTTTGCACCATTATTTTCTGTGGCCCGGACAGACAAAACGGCATACATTGGGACCTGCGAGTGTTAACTGCTAAATTTTGTTTCTATGAAAGTTTGTAATTTTTTGGCCTTTACCGGCGGAATGTTGGCCGGTGGTCTTGTGATGATGATGTTTGCGCCCAAGAAAGGCGAGGATATGCGCAAGGATATCAAGGAGAGACTTGGTGACTTGAAAAGACATTTCGACAATGCCGGCTGTTGCGGTAAGGAGGGATGCGACTGCAAGGTAGAAGAAAAGATTGTAGTCGAAGAATAGAATGCTTTTTTGAGGAATAGAATGTATGGGATTTAGAGCCGATATTGAAAATATATCAAAGGATGCTCTTGAGTATTTGAAGAGGGGCATAGATGGATGCAAATTGAGTCTGATTGAGAATCTGTCGCTTTTGTTCGGTGATATCATCTGCTTTTTTGTACTGTCTATGCTCCTCTTTGTTGCCTATCTGGCACTGATGGTGGCTATTGTCATTATGTTGTTGCCTGTGATTGGTCTGCCGTTGGCAATTGTTGCAGTAGCACTGTTGCTGTTTATTACGGCAATGGTGCTGTATGTGCTGAGGGAGCATCTTTTTGCAGACAGGATGGTAAAGCGTTTTGCAAAAATGTTTTTTGAGGAGAAGGGAGATGAAAAGTGATTTGGTAAGGATAACTTCGTTACGGGAGCTACGTACTGCACGCCAGGCAAATGAGAGGGCGCGCATGGCTGCATGTGAAAGGATGAAAAATAGGATAGATGAGGTGTTATCATTCGGCGGACTCTTTCTTGCGATAGTCAAGGAGTGTACTCCAATGGGCGTGAAAAGCGTAATAGAGAGAGTATTTTCTTGTTTGAAGGAATAATAAAGCCTTTTTATACTGCTTGCTGAACTTTTTTTTATAGTTTTGTATAGAACTATGAAATATTGAGCTTTGGCAAGACGCACAACCAACATAAACATACGCAAGGCGACAAGCGATGACGTTCCGGCGCTGATGCACTTATTTGAGTGTGCAAAGGCCATTATGCGTGCAAGTGGCAACTTGCACCAATGGGGTGTAGGGTATCCGTCGGTCGATGTTGTGAGGCGTGATATTGAACAGGGGGTGTGTTATGTGGCAACTGATGGCGTAGATGGAGAAATTGAGGCTACAATGGCGTTCATTGAAGGACCGGATCCTACGTATTCATATATTGAAAACGGAGCGTGGTTGAACGATGAACCGTATCATGTCATACATCGCATCGCTGTTGCCACACCGGGCAATGGGTATGCCAAGAATCTGCTTGATTGGGCATTCGGGCATACCGGAACAATCCGTATAGACACGCATCGTGACAATGTCATAATGCGACACGTACTTGGCGAATACGGATTTGGATATTGTGGTGTGATCTATCTTGCAAATGGCGATGCACGTGATGCTTATCAGCTTACAATAAGCTGAAATGTTAAAACGGAAAACGGAAAGCTGCGAGTTGGCGATAATCACACGTTTCTACCTTTAATCACGCTGTCGTGTGCTTAAACCTCGGCCTCACTCGTTGCGTGTGTGAGCAGGCTTCAACCCTCTCGTTTTTACAAGTTTTCACCTTTCACCTTTCAGTTTTCAGTTTCAATTGTTATTTTTGCGGTAAATAGCAAAAATAACAATTATGGCAGGCAGAGACGATATAGATTTTGGAACCGCGAAGATATCGAGACTTTTTACAAAGATGTTCATTCCAACTCTGTTGGGAATGGTCAGCTGGTCATTGCTGACTGTGATTGACGGTGTTTTTGTGGGCCGTGGAGTAGGCAGCAACGGAATTGCGGCAATCAATATATGTTATCCTATTTTCCTTTTGCTTACAGGTTTTGCACTTATGGTGGGAATGGGTGCTTCAGTGGTGGCATCAATCCATTTGTCGCAGAACAATGTCAAAGCGGCACGCATAAACGTGACACAGGCAGTGTGGTTCTCTACATTTGTTGTAGTGGGAGCGATGCTGGCCGTAATGCTGGCTCCTGAGCAGTTGGCATATATGCTCGGCGCATCGGAAACGCTGATGCCTTTGGTGAGGGACTATATGGTTTACCTTATCCCTTCGGGTATCATGCAGATGTGGTCTGTGGTGGGTCTGTTTGTCATTCGCCTGGATGGCTCGCCCAAATATGCAATGTGGTGCAACGTTGTACCGGCTGTACTCAACATCTTCTTTGACTGGCTTTTCATCTTCCCGCTTGGTATGGGTGTGAAGGGTGCTGCAATTGCATCGGCTATAAGTACGGTTATCGGTGGTTTGATGGCTTTCGTGTATTTGGTAAAATATGCACGTACGTTGAAGATGAGCGGAGTGAAGATGTCGCCCGTCAGTCTGACACTTTCTATAAGAAATATCGCCTATCAATGCAAGATCGGATTCTCGGCTCTGCTTGGCGAAGTTACAATGGCATTGTTGCTGTTTGCCGGTAACTTTGTGTTTATGAAGCATCTTGGCGATGCCGGTGTGGGCGCTTATGGCGTTGCGTGTTACTATACGCCGTTTGTCTTTATGTTCGGTAATTCAATAGCGCAATCGGTACAGCCCATTGTGAGCTATAACTATGGACTTGGACGATGGGACAGAGTGAACAAAACTCTTTCAATCTCGCTGCGCGCAGCAGTGCTCAGTTCTCTTGTCTCAATTGTGGCATTTACGCTTTTCCCACAGCACCTTGTGCACCTGTTCATTGGCGATAGTGACCCGGCTGCACAGATTGCCATTGCCGGCTTCCCATATTTTGCAACAGGCTTCCTGTTTTTTATCACTAACCTGGTTGTGATAGGCTTTTTACAGAGTATAAAGAAATCGGCCCCAGCGACACTCTTTGCATTGTTGCGTGGAGTGGTGTTCCTGTTTCCGGCATTCTTCCTTTTGCCCGAAGTACTTGGAGTTAAAGGTATATGGCTTGCACTGCCGCTGTCGGAGTTGTTGACTTTTATTGTTGTGGTGTGCTATGCCTTTGTAGTCCGCAAGAGAAAGGTATAGTAGCAAATCAAAAAGAATGATTATTGAAACTAAGGTCTAACGGTAGCTTTTACCCTTAATCTTTGATTGTACATTCTTTTAAATTCTTTCAATCTTGTACTTTTTGAAAAAAAAGTACCAAAAATATCGGCACACGGGCGCATCATTGCAATGATTTATTCATTGGCATGTTTCGCGGACTTTATCGCTGCCACCCCTCGACGCGGTACACCTTTTCCATCAGTTTGCGTTCCTTGCCTGTCTTGGCATCGTTGTGCCAAACCTCGATGCGAGCGGCGTAGTAATCGCCCCAATCACCGGGATAGATTTTGAAGCACTGCTTTTCAACTACTTTTGAGAATGAAGTGGTAGAGGGTGTTGCTACCATGCTTGCGGCCGAAATGCGCTCGGGCGAGAGCGGTATGTTTTCAGTTGCCTCGTAGCAACGCAGGAATACTTCACCTTCTTCAAGTGCGGGGTAATAGAAGTCGTATGTGTACATTCCTCCTTGAAAGTCGTTCCAGATTTGCAGCCAGGTGTTAGATGCAATGCTGTCGATGGGGCAGGGCAGTTCTTCTCTTTCTTCAAAAGGAATATTGTATGCCAATGTGGTTGGTATGGGGTGCTCCTTGCCAAAATCATCAGGGCCGGGGTTGAACATTTGTTCTATACCTATGCATAACAAGTAGATAAAATAGATTACCGTCAGCGCTCCCAATATGAACGAAAACAGAAATCTCCACCACTTTTTGAATATGAGCAGCAGAACCCACGTCACGATCATTGCCACGAATGTCAGGAGTGATGAAATAGCCCAGAAATGTGGCGTTGTTAAAACGCATTTGATGGGAATAAACAGCGATGCAGCAAAAAGCACTGGAAACAGCCACCAGAATCTATTGATGAAGTTTTTCATAGTTTTGTTTGTGTTTTGATTTTTTAATAAAACGCGCCCATTGTGAGTTTATTGCCATAAAGGAAGTTAAAGAATATTAATGCGGACGTAAAATATTTAAGTGGTCAAAAGTTTTTTTAAGCTATGCCATTATTTGGCGTAGGTTTGCTATATATTTGCGATAAACTATGAAATTCGCGAAAAATTCCAACTATGAACAATGACAAAGGGCAAGGCTTGATGAACAAATATGTGTGGGTAATAGAAACCATACATAGACACAAGAAACTTTCGTTCAGGGAACTGAATGAACTGTGGCTCAATGATGATATAAGCATGGGGGTAGAACTTCCTAAACGTACATTCGATAACTGGAGATATGCCATCTGGGATATATTTGGGCTGAACATTTCAAACGAGCAAAAGGGTAGATACCGTTATTTTATTGAGAACGAGGAGGACATAACCGGCAATGGCCTTTCATCGTGGCTTTACAGCACGCTAAGCATTGCGAATACACTTTCCGGCAGCCAAAGTATAAAAGAACGTATTCTGCTTGAAAACATACCATCGGGGCAAGAGTACCTGCAGCCGATTATTGATGCAATGAAAGCAAACCTACAGCTGAATATCACTTACAAGAGTTATTGGAGTGATGAAGAGTGCTGTTTTGATGTAAAACCTTATTGCGTAAAGCTATTCAAGCAGCGCTGGTATATGGTTGCGAAAAGCACTCACGCTTATTACAATGACAAGCCGCCGATGATTTATTCACTTGATAGAATATTGCAGCTTACGGTAAAGCAAGAAACATTTGAAATGCCGGCAGATTGGAATGCGCAGGAGTATTTTGAGGGGTGCTTCGGTGTTTGCCGCAGTATTGATATTGAACTCGTGAGATTGAAGGTGTCGGCAAAGCAAGCGAATTATATACGCGACCTGAAACTACACGATACACAGGAAGAGGTTGAACACAACGATAAATTCAGTATATTTACATACCGCTTACGCCCGGAATATGACTTCCAACAGGAACTGCTACGCCATGGCGAAGATGTTGAAGTACTTGAACCGCAGTGGCTGCGCGAAGAGATAGCCGGGAAAGCAAAGCTGATGTGGGAAAAGTATGAGAGTGAAAAGAGAATGGGAGAATAATAACTATTATCATACTTATGGAAAGCATAATAACTGATACACAAAAATTTGAAGACTATTCTTCAATTTTATCATTAGCAGAAAAGTATGTTGCCAAAAAACATGAAGTAATAAACAAATATCCTTATCATGTAAATCCCATTGAAGAATTACATGCTAAAGAAACTGCCAACAGCCGCATACTTTGTGCTATGCTACGTTACCAACACAATGGGGAATATAAAATTTTGAAGAGCTTTGCAAGAAAGTTTATCACTGAATTTAACTCAAAATTAGATATAGGAACAAATCCTATAATTGAGGCCGAACAATATCGAATAGACTTATCAGTGCGTGAGCCTGGCAAGTATGCTCTTATTTTTGAAAATAAGATTCACGATGCAGTATTACAAAAAAACCAGTTAGCTCGATACATAAGAAAGCTGCAAACGGAGGAAGGGTTTAGACTTGATCAAATATATATTGTCTTTTTGCCATCTTCAAAAGACTACGAACCAAATGATTGTAGCTGGCACGATTGGGAGGAGTGCTGTGACAAGTGCAATCAACAAGAATGCTCATTGAAGTACAAAAAACCAAAACTTCGCGAGGATTTTAAGAATCGTTATCACACAGTCACATTTCGAGAGAATGTATTGAATTGGTTAAAAGAGGATGTTTTGCTTTCCGTGAACGAAAATGAGGTATTATTAAGATCGTCTGTGATACTTTATATTGACTATTTGGAAGGCCTCTTTGAATTAAGAACAAACGAAAAAGAAATGTATATGGAAATAAAAGATTTTATTGTTGAGAGATTAAATCTTAACGATGAGGACCTAGAGGGTAAAATAAATGTCTTGCAGAAGAAAAAAGAAAACATTGAGAAACTAAATGGAGAGATTGAGAAACTGAGAGTTTTCTATATGCAGGAGCTAATAAAAGAGAAATTGGAACCTATTGTTGAAAATATTGCAAAATCCAAAGATTTGCAGTATGATTTGAGGATTTGTTATGATGAAAATCGTATGTTTTGCATAGGTTTCAAAAAAGGAGATTGGGATTTGTATATTCTTTTTGATTGCTTTACGACTTACGGAATGACCTTTTATATTGGTAAACATTTTTTGGAACCTATTAGTGGATATTCATGTCATAAATGTATAAATGGATGGAATGTTGATGATGATAAAGAAAAATATCCTCACGGATGGGAGTGGTTGAAAAAATACGAAAATAAAATATTAGATTTGCACCGTGATGTAACAGTAGATGATGGTGCTGAATTTAAAAGATTTTTAGAAGACAAATTGTATCGTACTCTTAAAGAGATAGAAGGGCATCCTAATGAAATAACTATGAAAATCTCTAGTTCTCAATAATAAAATATCCTTAATATTTATTTCTCTCGACCTCTGCCACAGCTTGGCAGAGGTCTTTTCTTCTTTTGTACGGAATTAATTTATGTAGTATGAAAGTACAAGGAAAAACAACTGAAGATTTGAAAGCAATGCTTCTTGCTATATATGATTGCAAGTTGCCTTTTGCTATTAGAATCTCAAAAAGAAAATGTAAAAGAATTCTTGCGTCATATACGCATCGAAATTCTACAATAACTATCTATGACCTGAAAGGAACGGCCGATATTGTGCAGGTAGCGATACACGAATATGCGCACCATATAAATAGGACAGAGTGGTGGAATGGCGCCGCGCCTATGTCAAAATTTGAAACATCCCACGGGTATCGGTTCTGGTTCCTTTACAGTAGATTAGTGGAACTTGCAAATGAGAAAGGATATGCAGTCAAACCACATTATTACGGCAGAGCTGGGATTTCGTTTAAAAAGGAAATTTTAGGAATATGGGAATGAAAATTATTAAAGAAAAAAAAGAATTTGGTTTGTCAGATGTACTGATTGTTGGTGTAGGCGGTGGCAGTGGTAACATCATTAGTGACCTTGTTGGTTGGGGTATAGGTATTGATACCGCAGTTGTTGATAATACTGAACAACCCGATATTGATGCATTATTAAATGAGGAAATACGAACGGTATTTATTGTAACTTGTCTTGGTGGTGAATATGGCTCAGCCGTTGCACCACAGATTGCTGCCGAATGCAGGAAAAGAAAACTAAGGACTATCGGTGTTGCTACATTGCCGTTTGAGTTTGAAGGTAGCGTGAAGGCACAGCGTGCGAAGGATGCCGCAAATGAACTTGCAAAGAATTGTGATTCCCTTAACCTTGTACATAATGAAATAATGTTGAAGAGCAATCAAGGCATTGCTGTAAATGAAGCATTTAAGGATATCGACATCTGCATTCATGAGATTGTCACCAAAGAACTTTATTCAGTCCCTGAGTGGTTTTTTGGTGTAAGTCGTGGGTATGTTCTCAAGTGTTGGTTTAAGAAGTTTTTCGGGTGGTTACATAAGAATGATGGGGCTTTGGTTTGTAAATCTTTCAAAGAGAATGATTATAAGATAACCCGTTTGTGCATTGATATTGTGGAGCGGAAAGCCAAGAAGATTATGGGAAAAGAGTGGTTCCGTCACCTTGGAGACCACATAAAGTTTATAGCTTTGTGTAATACTATAATACATGAACTTATTGAAGAAAGTGGTTCGTTTTTATTGTGTGATAAAATTGTGAGTGATGTACTGACTATCACTAGAATATGGCCTATTGAAAGTTGGCTGCAATACTATGAAGAAGTAGATTATAGCAAAATAGACGAACTTGAAAATGCACATAAGGCAAGTGCTAGAATATGTAAAAGAAAAAGAGAATTGCTCTCCTCGTTGAACAATGCTACCGAGTAACAGAAATTATAAAATATATGGAAGAACAAACAACAGTCGGGTTTTATGCTTTTATATGCTGCTATTTCAAGGATAGGTTACCTGGACAAAAAGTAGGATGATTTGAGTTGAAAAAACTCTTATTGGACAAAAAGTAGGATGATTCCCTCAGCAGAGCGCGCTCTGCTGAGGGAATTCGCGCCTAATAATGCCTCATGATATATTCATCCAACAAC
>JAFZFO010000048.1 GCA_017555845.1 Bacteroidaceae bacterium
AAATGGTAATCCGTCGCTGAAAGCGAAAACGGCACCGTAAGCAACACAGCGGAGAGCCCTGTCGGCAGCAGGCCATTGTGCGAGGACCGTCCAAACGTAGTACGGCAATTATATTTTTCCAAAATTGCCGTACGCAGTGCGATCCGCAGCACCCTGCTGACGGCAGAAAGGCTTGCAGCGGCAAGCGAGGGACGGACGAGTTATATTGCCTGCAAGGCAATTCACGAGCAGGAGGAGCAAGCAACTGGTGCGCCCGTGTGCCGAGTTTTTTGTTACTTTTTGACACCAAAAAGTAAAGAGAACAAGACTACAAAAAGAATATAAGACAACTGATTAATGGTAAAATCTACTGCCTAAAATAAAAGATTTACCCACACCTTTTTGCAACTGAGTCTAAAAAAACGTTTGAGATATCTCACATACGTTCGATATGACATTAGGGAATGGAACGGAAAGCTATGTGTCAACTGCTATATTATTACCTTCTTTTTTGCGCGTTGTCTGTTTGTCGCGAATTTGACTTGTAATCCCTATTTCAATACATAATATACCTGCTCGCATATTGCCTGCATTCCTGTATATGTAGGGTGTCCGTCAACCTTTTCAATATCTTCAAGTACAATATTTGTCACTCCGTAATGCTTGCATATTCTCTTCATGGACTTGATATAGGAATTGCTCAACCCACCGATGGTACCGTCGCTCTCATTGTTGGTGATGTTGTATACCGTGGCATTGGGGTAAAACTCCTTGAGGGTGGAAATGAGTTTGCTGAACGCCGGACGGAAACATTTCAAATTCTCCTCGCTCCAATTCTTGTAGACATAGTCACCCAATTCCACGCCTGCCCAGCAGTCATTGGTGCCGCCGAATATAAGTATTATATCAGGGTTGCCGTTATAGTCAACCCCATCGGCGTTCTTGCCCACGCGGTTCAGGAATGAAATGTCCGTACCTGCGACATCGAGTCCATTGTAATGTGTGTGCGAGATTACCGAACCCGAGAAAGAGTTTGAAATTTCAAGTTCGAACTCCGGTCTCTGACACAACATGTACCACCATGTCTTTTCAACACTGTCCACACCGGTAAGGGGGCATTCATGCGGGTAATATACATAGTAATCGTTGTCATTACCTGCCATGTCCTTGTTCGACCATCCCTCAAATGTGGAATAACTGTCTCCCATTATGGCAATCTTTTTTATTCCCGGCTCGCTTGGGGTATCGGGAATATCGTTGTTGCACGACCACAATGTCATAGACAAGAGAAGAATGCTGATGTTCAAAAGAACTTTTTTCATGATTATAAAACAGAAATTCAATAGTTCATAAACAACAGATACTCTCCATTTGCACTTATTGTAAACTCCTCGCCGGTGCACTCGTTGAGTGTTCCCTGCCACCAGTTGTTGAAGTCATATATAGGGTAGAGCAACCCCTCGGCGCTCAAGTCCCTTGCAGTGATGCTGAATATCGACACCTGTTGTCCCTTGCGGCATTTGTGGGTTGTTGTGCCGTTGCAGGGAATGAACACGCCGTGGTCGGTAAATGAACGCACATCGCATCCCGTGCGTGCATATTCAATTAGCAGGCTAATGTTGCCGATTGTGTGGTCCTCTCGCTTGCCTGTCGCGCCCACAATGGCAATGCGGCGCATGCCGCGTTCCATCAGGTGACGCACGGCCTTTGTCTGGTCATTGCTCTCCTGTTCGCTTATTATGTGCAGCAGATGTGCGAACTTCTTGCGGTTCTCGGCGCTTATTGAGTCGCCGTCGCCTACAATGGCATCGGGCACACATCCTGTTGCAATATAACGGTCGGCCGCGCCGTCACAACATACCACAAACGGCGCATCCTTCAACACCTGCAAAGGCTGCTTGGCTGTGGGGAACTCCCCACCGGCCACAATAACGGCGTCAAACAAATTATCCTTCATTCTGCATCAACTTTTTCCATTTGAAGTATCCAAAGATAGCAATAATTGCATAGACTGCATACAGTATGGCTGTGAAATGCAGCCCCTTGTATACATACAGTGCGCTGCTTGCCACGTCAACCACGCACCACACCCACCATTGCTCAATGTATTTGCGTGCAAGCATCCACATTCCCACAATGCTCAGTGCTGTGGTAAACGAGTCGCTCCAGGGCACGGTGCTGTCGGTGTAGTTGATGAGCGCATACGCTATGAGCAGCATTGCTGCAACAAATGCCACCGATGTCTTTATCCATGCAGTGCGTGGCGCATGGCTTATGCGCAGTTCCCTCTTTGGTTCTTTCTTTCCAAAGACGGTAAAGCCCGTTTTCCATGCCACCCAACCATAAAGGGCAATGAGCAGATAGTATATGTTTATTCCAAAGTCGGCATACAGCCCTGCGTCGTAGTAGACAAACAGGTATATCGCAGGCATAATAATTCCCGCAATCCACAGGTATATGCTTGCCCTGTACTCCAGCCACAGGTAGATTACTCCTGTTATTACTCCTAAAATTTCAAGAAACATTTTTAAATGTTAAGGGTTAAAGGTTAATGGTGGAATGTCTATTTTGCTTTTCGCTTTGATAACATTGTCTTTTCGCGACCCACAGGGCACCACCTTCGTCGGTGCAACCTGTGACCTTTCGCTGCCAATGTTATCGAACCCTCGGTTAAAATTAACCTTCGGCTTTCAGTTTTAAAGTTCTACTGTTACGTTTCCAATCGCATTGATTCCAGCTTGGGCGGCATAGCCCGCGTAGTTGTATCGGTGGCGTGTGCCATCGGTGTAGTATCCGCTGCCGGCATAGCCGTTGTTCTCATACTCCTCGTTGAAAAGGTTGTATATTGTGGCACCGACGGTAATCCTTTTCACACCTTTTACCTTGAACGAGTATGCCAGGCGCAGGCTCGTTACAAAATATGCATCGAGCACATGCTCCTCAATACCATAGTTGCTCATATATTGCTTGCTCACATATTGCGACTGCAATGCCGCCTCAATGCCGCGCCACTCATATGAGAACGTGTTGTTTGCAATGATGGCAGGCGAGAATGCCAGCGGCGTGTCGCTGTGCTGTATCTCCCACTTCTCGTATGTGTTGTCATCATAGAGCACCTCGGTAAAATCCTTTATCCTGTTGCGGCTGAATGTGGCGTTTGCGCTCCATCCGAATCCGCAAGGCAATCTCAATGCCGCTGTCAGTTCAATGCCGGCGCGGTAGCTCTTGGGGATGTTCGCCGCAAGCGGCTCGCCAATCTCGTTCAATTCGCCTGTGAGCACCAACTGGTCCTTGTAGTCCATGAAGTAGATGTTGGCCCCTGCAGTGAACAGCCTGCCGTTGTAACTGTATCCTGCCTCATAGTCTATGAGGCGCTCGGCTGTTGGGCGTTCATGCAGCTTGCCGTCGGTGTAGTTGTTGCGTGTAGGCTCCTTGTGCGCCACGCCCACCGATGCATATAGCCTGTTGTTGCCGTTGGGCAGGTACGAGAGTCCTGCCTTGGGGTTGAAGAAGTTGAACTTCTCATCAATGGCAAGCTGCTGATGGCTGTCGGTGGCATCGTTCCACTTGTCGTTGTTGCCGGCAATGCAGTAGGCAATATGGCGGTACTGCGCGTCGGCATATATGTTCAGGCACTCTATCGGACGGTAGTCGGCACGCAGGTAGATGTTGGCATCGTCCTTGGTGCCGTTGTTACGGTAGTATTCGTGATCGGGGAGCAGGTCGCCTGTGTAGTTCTTTACCCACAGCACCTGTCCAAAGTGCTCGCCACTGTAGCGGTTCGCTCCACCGCCGGCAACGGCCGTGAGCCTGTCATTGCTGTATGTCAATGCAAATACCGCACCGCCAAAATGGTTGTCCATCGCCTTCTTGCGCACAAGGTCGCTCTTTTTTACCTCCTTGCCATCGATGTGATAGCTTGGCAAGACATACTCCTTGAACTTGCGTCCGCTCTTGTACTCCTGGTAATAGCCGTCGCCCTTGGTGTAGTGCAGCCCGATGTTCAGTTTCAGTTCATCGCTGAAGTCGTGGTCAATGAGCAACTGCGTGTTTGTCTGCGTGTAGTTGTCGGTCTGCCCGTCATAATAGTGCGCAGTGCCGGTGCTGTCGGTGAACATGTAACCGCAGCTGTTGTATCGGCGGCCATACAGCTCCATCTCCTCTTTGCTGGCGTAGTTCCACGCGTGATATGTCTGCTCCTTTCCGCCAAAGGCAATGAGTCGCACGCTTGTGCTGTTGCCGTAATATGCCCCTTGAAGGTAGAACGAATGCAGCTTTGTTGCCGCGCGTTCAATGTAGCCGTCACTGCCTATGCCCGACAGGCGCATATCCACTGCCCAATGGTCGTGCAGTATGCCCGTTCCTGCGCCAACGGTTGCCTTGTGGGTGTTGAACGAGCCGTATGAGCCGCTGAAATTGGCATAGGGCTGTGTATTGAACCTGTCTGTCCTCAGGTTTATGCTCGCACCAAAGGAGCCTGCACCGTTGGTCGATGTTCCTGCACCGCGCTGAATCTGTATGTCCTTTACCGATGAGGCTATGTCGGGCATGTTTACCCAAAATACATTGTGGCTCTCGGCATCGTTTACCGGGATACCGTTCGCCGTCACGTTTATTCGTGTGCCGTCCGTTCCGCGTATTCGCAGGCTTGTGTAACCAATTCCCGTTCCTGCATCGCTTGTTGTCACCACACTTGGCGTCGTTGCCACGAGATAGGGAAAATCTACTCCCGTGTTCATCTTCGATAACTGCTCCCTCCCGATGTTGGTGTGCGCAATCGGCGTCAGCTCTGTTGCACGTGTCGCTGTTATCTCCACTTCCTGCAAGTTGGTATGCAGACTGTCACTCACTGCCTCCTGTGCATGTAGCAAAGAGGGTAGTGCTGCCACCATAAGGCAGCAGCGCAATGTCCTTTTTTTCATTGCAATTTCAATTTGTGGAGCCGGCAGGACAAAAAAATAAAACCCGCCAGACTCCGTGGTTAAACGGAAAATGGGGATTTTTCCTAAAACTGAAAGGTGAAAGGTGAAAAGTGAAAGGTTTATTTTCGTTTACCGCTCACTTGCTTGCGCAAGTTATACGTTTTCCGTTTTCCGCTTTCCGTTTTCCGTTTTCAGTTCCTATTCCTACGCCGGCATTACCCGGATCAGGTTCTTGGGTATGATCTCAGCCTCTGTGCTTCAACAGCACAATTTAGGCACCCCTTAATTGAAATCTGCCGCGAAGTTAGTGCAAACTGATAGGAGAACAAAATAATTCGGAATTTATTTAAGCAATAATATAGAAGTTGACCCAGAAAAGGAGGCAGTAGAAATTTACTGTGAACTTAGCTTGCCATTATATTCAATGGCAGTCCTCAACCTTAATTGTTCACATTTATTTTGTTCAAGTCTTTCTATCATGTCCTTTGGTCGCCCCAAAGGACCAAAGGGCCCAACACA
>JAFZFO010000049.1 GCA_017555845.1 Bacteroidaceae bacterium
AGCCTCGGCAGGTAGTTTGTCGACTACAAGAAGATTCTCCTTGTCAAAACCCATATCGTAACCGAGCATAAACTCACGCTGGCGGTGTATGAAGAGTGAGCATATGATGAGCGTAATGGAAATGAAATACTGCACGGCAACGAGAGTGTAGCGCAAGCGGCGGCCGGGAGCCGATGCCTGGAACCCGGAAAGCAGCATTGCCGGCGAGAAGCGGGTAATGTAGAATGCGGGATATATGCTTGCAACAATGCCGGCAGCAATAGCTACCACTATAACAACAAGTGCAATCCCCCAATTATTGCTGAATGAAGTTGATGTAGAGAGTTGGTTGACCATTGGTGTCTCGGCAAACAGTTCAACGAATAGAGCAGCAACGGCAAGTGATGTAGCTACAAGCCCCACTGCTTCTATAATAAAGTTAAGGCGCAGCCTCAATGTCGATGCACCAAAGACCTTGTATGTGTTTATTGCCTTTATGCGCACGGGAATGAGTGCAAAGAAGAAATTCACAAAGTTTATCATTGCAATTAGAATTATAAGCACAGCTATTGCAATGAAAGTATATGTTGTGAGCCTGTTGCCCACCTCGTGATAAGCGGTGCTTACATCGCTTGAGAAATAGAGCTTGCCCAACGGATTCAAACGTGGAGTTGCCATTTTCATGAAGTGCTCATAAGTCTCATCGTCTACCTCGTATTCAATATTGAAGGCACCGGGCAGAACCTGCTTCATCTTCTCGCACACGACATCGGGTGATGCGCCGTCGGTCAACTGTATGTAATAAGGGTTGTTCCAATTGTTGGGGTTCTCATTCTCCTGAGCAACAGACATACCACCCCAGCCATCTGTACCGTCAAGAATACTTGGTGAAGGAGTGTCCTTGCATATTGCTACAATGGTTGCAGTGTTCTCCTCGTTGGCATCGCGACCGTAACACAACACATCACCCACGGAAAGGTTGAACCTTTTTGCAACAGACTCTTTAATAACCAACGAATAGTGGTGTATCAAATTATCAAGCGAGCCCTCAATAATTTCAATGCCAAGAATTTCCAGTCCTTCACGCTCCGTCTCACAGAGGTTCAACTCGATATTGTCTATGCGGTCGTCCAACTTTCTCGAATAAACGGAGTTTATATTGAAATGTCCGGTAGGTGTTATTGTGGCACTCTTTTCAATCTCGGGAATATCCTTGCAAAGATCATCGGGCAACTGACGCGGCCAAGTAGTATCCCAATACCCCTCCTCGCTCCAGTTGGGATGTTCGAGACGATAGATGTTACGGGCATTGGGTATGCCTTTGTTATACGACAGGTCGTAATTTACCTGCACCATTATCAGGTACACCGCAGCAAAGGCCAATGCCATTCCAAGAATGTTGAGCACCGACGATGTGGTGTAACGTTTCAGCAATGTTATGAAATTCTTTATATACATGATTTGTTAATTTGATTGTAATATTTATCTGCGCTCGTTGTAAGAACTCAAGCAAGCTTGGTTCTCACTCGCTTGCACGAGTTTTCAAAATAAGTTCTTCATTGTCGCCGAAATTGTCATACGATGATGTTATTACCCTCTCGCCGGGTGAAAGGCCTTCGAGCACCTCATAGAACCTTGGGTTCTGGCGGCCTATGCGAATCTCGCGGCGATAGGCTCTTTCACCCGTAGCATCTACTACGTATATCCAACGGCCGCCTGTCTTCTGGAAGAACGCGCCACGCGGTATATACACAGCCTCAACAGGCTGACCGAGCTGCAGATTCAGGTTGTATGTCTGTCCTGAACGTATATTGTCGGGCAGTTCGCCGGTAAATGTGAGGTCGACCTTGAATTTTCCCTCGCGCACCTCGGGGTAGACCTTGCGCAGCAACATGTCGTAGCTGTTGTCGCGACGCACGAACGAGGCTGTGAGCCCAGTTGCCACGCGGTCGATGTAGTGCTCATCGACCATAGCTGTCACCTTGTAGGCTGAGAGATCGTTTATCTGACCAATTGCACTGCCCTGCGACAGCGTCTGTCCAAGTACCACGTTAAGCATACCCACCTCGCCATCAATGGGAGCCTTGACTTTAAGATTGCCCACACGCTCACGAATAAGCTGCATATTAAGTTGCATAGAACGCAGGTTCTCATCGAGTTGTGCCACCTGTACGGTGCGATAGAGCGAATCCTGTATCTGACGCTCGCCGACAAGGGAACGACGTGCAACGGCAAGCTCATAATCTTCCTTTGACTGCAAGTAGACCTCGCGCGAAATGAGTTCACTCTCATAAAGTTCGCGGTTCTGCTCATAGGCGCGCTGCTTGCGTGTTACATCAAGGTCCAGCTGCAGCATCTCCTGGCGCAGAGCAAGACGCTCCTGCTCCATTGAAATGAGTGTGTTGCGCAGAATGTTCTGCTTCTCGGCCAGATCGGCCTCGGACTGCAGAATCTGCATTGAGAGTTGCTTGTTTGTCATTTCAAGGATTACATCACCTGCCTTCACGGTTGTTCCCTCTTCGGCAACAATGCGCTCCACCACTCCGCTCTCCAATGGCGATAGTTGCATGGTTGTTATTGGCTGCACTATGCCGTTGAGAGTGGCATAATCGTTGAACTCACCCTGCTCCACTGCCGAAACAACAATTGTCGCAGTGTTCACACGAAGCGTCGAAGTGTTCTTTTTGAGCAACATCCACGCTATAAGCACCAGCAGGAGTAGTCCAAAAATGTAAGGCAGACTCTTCTTGCTCAGGATGGCACGCCATCCTTTTTTCTTTTCCAATTTTATATCCATAGTATCAAATTTATTAAGCATTTTAAAATATATTGACCCAGCGTAAATTGTCATACTGAGCAACGCGAAGTATCTCTATATTTTGATTATAAAGATGTTTCATTCAACTTCCACAAGCGGAATGCCGCTATAGTAGTCGACCATACGTTTCTCAATCATATACTGCAGTTTAGAGCGCAGGCAGTCCGACTTTGCCTGCAGCAACGTTGTTGCCGACATCTGCAGCTCTATTGCGGTGACAAGTCCCTTGTCGAATTTTGCTGCAATGCCGTCATATGCCAACTGCGCCGCCTCAATCTTTTTCACTGCCTGGATATACTGCTTACCATAACCCTCCATTTGCTTGCAGGCCTGCACCACCTCACTCTCCACTGCGTTGCGTGTCGCCTCCATCTCGAGTTCGGCATTACGCAGTGCATTACGCGATGAGCGTACCGAGGCTTTGCGGCTAAGATTCGAAAAGATTGGGATGGACATTGAAACACCTACATATGCACCACGATTATTGTCAAGCTGAGTCCAAAATGCGGGATAAGCGGAATTGCTGAAGTTTGTATAGTAACTTGTTCCAACACCGCCCGATAGGCTTATTGTAGGGAACCAGCTTCCCTTTGCTTTCATATAGTTGTACTTCGATTCCTTCACTGCAAGCCCGGCCGAAACAACCTGTACGTTGGCAGAAAGAGCATTGTCCATGACACTCTCAAGCGAAACTGTGCCTACAGTAGGAAGGATATCCCCGGCATGGGCAACCTCAAGAGCAGTGCCCTGCGGGTAGTTCATCACCTCGCGCAGTGCAATGTATGCCATTGCAAGGTTATTCTGCTGCTCGGTGAGCAGATAGTCGTAACCGGCCTCCTGTGAGGCTACCTCGGCTACCTCGGCTGCGCTCTTGAGCCCCAGTTCATGGAGTTTCTGCGCCTGGAGCAGTGTCTTGCGCGATACCGAGAGCTGTTCCTCGGCAATAGCAACCGCCTCATTATAATATACGACATCGGTATAAGCACGCATTACCTCCATGGCAACCCTGTCACGGGCAATCTGTAAGTCGCTGTACCCACGGTCACGGGCCACCTTTGCGGCACGTATGGTGTTCACATAGCGCAAGCCTGCGAAAAGTGGCATTGAAGCTCCAAGGTCATAGGAGTTGCTGAATGTTGAGACTGTGGTGTAGCTGTTTGTCTCGGGGTCGATTGATCGTCCGAAATTGGCCGAAGCCGAAACGCCGGCCGACACCGAGGGGAACAACCCAGCAACAGATTGCTTGTAGTTGATTGTGGCATTGTCGAGACTGTTCTCCAGTTTGGCAACCGAAACGGAGTGTTCAACGGCATATGCCATGCATTCGTCCATGCTCATTGTCTGTGCTGTGGCAAGAGTAATGGAGGTGGATAGTGTCAATATTGCAAATATATTTTTCATAAATAAAAAAGTGTTTCTGCAAGATTACGTGCCAAAACCGTGCCAAACCTGTCAAACGATTCATTTACAACATTTTAAGCAAATCCACAATTTTTAAAAGTGTAAAATTTTTAGACAATTGATGTTAATTCGTTAGACAAACAACAAGAAAGCCGCACAATCTTTTTAATGGATTGTGCGGCTTGGCATTTAATATACAGGGACATTATCTCATTTTGTTCTTCCACGGTACATTGACATCGACCTCCATACCGGTAATGACACTCTCTTTTCCCATATAACCCACAATGGCAAACATAAAGTATTTATAGGATTGTGTGGGGAAATAGGGGAAAAGTACATCATGTATCCTGCTGTTCTTTTCGCTACCAGCAAGGAGTTTGAAGTGCACGCCATCATTGCTGCCCAACATATAGCATGCTATGACAGGAATCTTGAGCATAGGTATCTCGGGCGGTTCAAGGTAGGCATGCATGAGCAGTTGCATTATGCGTTTAGGAAGTTTCGTACCCCACAGTTGCGGTCTTGTAAAGAGCAAAATGCGGTTGGTACCCGACATTTCATCAGGGATGGAATGTATTATGCTACCTCCATCGGTCAAGGTGTGGAAAAAGGGGTGGGGCTTGAATTTAATCTCTCCAGAGAATGCAGTCTTATAGCGTGTCCACATTCCCGATGAGAAGGAATACACAAAAGAGTACGGATAGGCGGCATTGCCTATGAGCACCTCGTTATGTGACGGTAAAAAGACGACGTAGGCATCGGCAATGAAGTTCTGGAAATCATCATTGCCAAGATTGCACTCAAGCGATACCAATGACGATATCCTCGTAAAGATGTTATCGGGCACTCCGGCAAGAGGTATTGAATTGCCATCCATCGCCGTTGATATCTTCTTTATGTTGTTGCCGGCAATGAGCATCATTCCTTGCCTGCCGGCAAAGACGACACCACCGCTGATGCCACATATTGAACGTGGGTTAATGCAGACATCGCGCGACACCTGATTGCAAGTGAGATAGGCCACACTACCCGATGAGTCGACCGACATGGCCCATATACCGTCTGCACAGAAGACAAAGAGCGGGAACTGACCGAATTGTCCCTGGGACAAGGCCATCGTATTGCTGCACAGTCCGACAATGCCGCTCTGCGACGGCGTGTAGGTACACTTGGCCGGGAAGACAAACGGGTTCTCTACCATTGAGACTTTCATGACATTCCTTCTCTCTTCGCAAGGATTGGATTCTACCTGCGGCAAGCTGTCCATGACCTGCCATGTTTCATCTATAGGAATGTTGTCTATATCCATGAAAGAAAAATCTGTGACACCACCCCATTTTATAGTGAATACCAGTTTGTCGCCATCGACGGCGTTGCGGTGTATGGCAAAAATACGCAGGGAACTGAACGCCGAAGGCGGAAAGTTGTCGCCATCATACATCCAGCAATTGCGCGAGGCACTGTAGACGACTTCGTGCGTTCCCACTTCATAGTTGAACAGGCGCAGCACATCCATGGTAGAGATGCCTGCTGCAGGCTTACCGCCATTGGCAAAGACTGCCGCAACGGATGTTGAATAGGGCGAGTACCATTTATGCAGGTAATATGCTACATTCAGGTACTTGTGTGCCATGAGAGGGAACACCTTTCCATATACCGTCTGCCCTTTCTGCACATATACCCTCATCTCGCAGGCGCGTGAATCGGGGTATGTGAGCATAGCCGGCAAGACTATGGCATACCCGTCGTGCCCCAACGAGGGATTCTGATAATATCTACCGGTAACGAAATCGCCTTGTGTGGTCCTTACCTTTACCTGCACCACCATTGCATCGACATTTGCATTTCCACCCGTAACGGGTCTATATGCCGCAGCATCATACCCTTTGAAGAAGTATTCACGGAATGCGGCAATGTGCAACCTGCCGTTATAGAGATAGCTGCTTTGCACGCCGTAGCCCGAGAGCGATGACGGAACTGTCTGCGTCTCGAGCCCCGGTTGCAAGGCAAGACTCACAGGCGATACATCATCGAGACGGAATATGCAGTTACCGTCAATGTCATATTCGGCGACCTTGTAGAAAAGGGATGCCGATACTATCTCGTCCCAGAGTGTATCGAGAGACTTTTGGGTGTACATGTCAAACTTTTGTGTCCTGCCACCAAGTTCACATTTCTTTCCGGGAATGGATGGCGTCGAAAAGAGATCTATTCCAACGACAATATTGCGCCATGCAGCCAAGGCCGATGTATCGAAAATGAATTCGGGTTTGAAGCCACGCACACGCACTGTATATTGCGACGGACTCGTTGCATCCATTGCAGCGGTAATCATATTGCCGGCATCGCGCCCCACTCCGTCACCATTCTCATTGTCACTTACATATATGATATTGGAAATATTTATGTAGCTGCCGTCGTAGAGCCGCAGGGCAATGCGGAACAGTGCCCTGTCAATGTAATGTCCCGTCCTGTTGATGGCCGAAATGCACTCATCAATATACCCCTTCTCGTTGTAGTTCCAGGTAGATTCCAGATCATCGGTCGATGACATCATGTAATAAGTCTCCTCGGTTGTGATGGTCTCTATCTTTGACGTGACGGAGATATCGGTTGCAGGGATCGCGGGCCTCTCGCCAAGGGCGCGATAGGTTCCCTGCTCGAACAACAGGTAGAAGATACTCTCGGCTGTCATACAGCAGACAATGTTCCCAAGAAACTCTACCCCTTTCACGCCACGCAGCCCGTCAATGGCAAGCATTGCATCGCCCGTCATGATGGGAGCGAAATCCTTGTCATAGAAGTGCAGTGTGCTGTTAGTGTCATTGGTTATGGCAACATAACATTCGGCAATGCCATGCCAATAGATTGCCGAATACTCCTTGCCGAGCTGAGCGACCTTTACCGGTTGCGGCATAGGCAGCAGACTGCCGTTGGACATGCGCATGTTCACTATATCCACGCACTCGCCATCCTGGGCCAGAGCAACATCGGTGCTCCTGTTTATTCCTTTAAATGAAAAATTCTTTTGCATAACTGAAGTCCTTTCAAAATGTAATTCCGGGCGACAGGCAACAGGCCTGCACGCCATAACAGGAAGAGTAAGCCTACAAGAAAAGAGAGTTTCAATGCAGCATGGCTCCTGCCACCCACATTGCGCACCTTCTCAACGACAACCTCCCTGTCGTGGAAAATGGTGTCGCAACGCACTACTGTATCAACCCTCAACCTCTCCTTGTACACTGTACGGTATCTTGTATAGAAAACAGTGTCGCAGCGCTCGCGAATGAAGACACTGTCGTGCAGCATTACACTGTCGACCCTGATGCGCTCCACATGGTTGCTCTGCGACACGAATTCGGTATTTCTGGCACTCTCTACCGTGCTGCAGGCAACAAGGGAGAGCAACACAATGCTAAGGCTGATTATTGTTCTGCTTTTCATAATCGATATATTCCTTTAGACAGCGGCTGCGTTCAAGCATCTTCAGGCTGAAGATGTAATACAGGAAATTGAGCACGCTGTACAGGGTGCTTTTTTCATTTGTAATGAAACGTGCATTGCGCAGGATGTTGGTTCCATAGAAATATATCGCCACATATATTGTGAACGACACGCAATGCAACGCCACCTTCTCCTCGCCCTTGAAATAGCCCAACATGTAGATGCAGGCAACCATCGCAAAATATATTGCAGCATCACGGAAGAAACTGAAAGCCTTCCTGAAGCTCCAGTCGCGATGGTTGCATACATCGGCAAGCAGGCCAACGACAAAATTGGCAGCGAAAAGAAGGACAAGCCCGAAAATATCGTTCCATATTGGAAACATCAGACCTATCACATTGGCAATAAGTGATGCTGTTAAAATCCTCAAGCTATCCATCGTACAAAAAAATCATTGTTTTTTACCAATTTGGCCGCCGCATGCCGCCAAGGCTTGCGAGAGCATTGCATTGGCGGCATCATAGCGTTCGAACATTGTATAGAGCAACGAGGCACAGGCATAGACAACGGCATCAACCATTCCATCATCGTAACCGTCAAGCCCATCGGCAACATTGAAAGCTGCCTCATAGATGAAATGGTTTACCTTTGCACCTTCGTTGGCAGGAAGCGGAAAGAGCAAAGCGCAACGCTCTCCACCAGGTGTAAACGATTCTATGCACACTGGCCTGCAACACCCGGCACGAGTGTATTCGTTACGTTGCCACGCGGCCTCGCGCGAGTCATGCGCATGCAGGCGACACACCGGCGACTGCCAACCATAGAGTTGCAACGACACCAACTGCACGAAATCGGCAGGCAACAACAGCTGACCACCACCAATGGCATTGGCAGTGACATTCAGCCCCGAGGGCGCCACACTGCGTGTATTCACACGCCCGGCATCAGCACCTTTGTTCTTTTGTATGAACATGACGGCACGTGGCAACAGCTCCATAATGCTGTCATTTAGCCGACGTGTATCGGCCGACAAAAGCGAGACATCGTTGTCGTTTGCAAGCTCATTGATTACAATCCTGACCTTTCTCAATAGTTCTGCAGAATCCATCACAGCCAGTTAGGGAATGAAACGGAATTGGCCTTGGCCACACTCTTGATAGCGTTCTTGTTCTGCAACTGCGCCAATGGACAGCTGTAGGGTTCGGCCATCAAGAAGGCGCGCGCCTGCTGCATGTTGGTAACCTCGGTAGCCACAACGCATTGTGCCTCGGGCTCCGCCGCTGCGGCAGCGGCATTGCCACCCTCATCGAGCACCTCTACCCTGCCACGCTTTATCTCGCCGCAACGGAAAGCATCGCTATTCTCGATAGCGCGCTGGAAAAGCGGATTGTCGGTTGTGTACTGCGCGGGGTAAATGCCTGTTGAGTTGATTGCACCACCGGTAAAATCAATTCTCACCAAAGCCTTGCCAATTCTGAAATAGCTGTTACGCTCTATCTGGCCATGTATCTCATAAGTAATACGTTTTCTCATTTTATTTCTTTTTTTAATTGTTTTTCTGCGGCGGCATAGACCGCCGCAGAAAATATGAATCAGACAATAATCTCACCTGTATACTCCACCCAGGTAGTACCATTGTAGGTAACTACCGAACCGGCAGAGAACCACAACTTGCTCTGGCCATCGACGGTGCGGTTGACATCGGCTGTAAGGATTACCACATCGTTGAGGTTCGGCTCCTCGGGCAACGAAGACGCACTTGTCACATGTGAAGCACCTGGAATGTCACTCTCGGCTGCAGAACCGTTGACCCAGATGTGAGAGTATCCCTTGAGGCAGAGACAGTCGATTG
This sequence comes from Bacteroidaceae bacterium, assembly GCA_017555845.1. Classification (GTDB taxonomy): domain Bacteria; phylum Bacteroidota; class Bacteroidia; order Bacteroidales; family Bacteroidaceae; genus HGM04593. Next base: position 9,498 of record JAFZFO010000049.1, read on the forward strand.
TCATCACAACCTCGCGCTTTGCCTCCTCGCCATCGACATTCTCGGTCTTGGCATCCTCGTTCTTCATGTAGTAGCGTACAAGGCCGTTCTCATCGATCAAGCCACCGCAATGGGCATAGCCGAGTGCGTCGAGTGTAGGATCGTGGACAAGGTCAATGTCGCCGAAGACGGTGTGGATCTTTGTGCACTCAATGCCGAAGACCTTGTCGCCGGTAACGCTGATGTTCTTGTGGAGTGTGAGGTCAATCTTCTGGATATCGTTAAGCAACTGCTTGCCCAACAACCAGATAGCTCTCTTTGTGCAATTGAAGCCGGTAAACTTTACCATTGAAAGGTTGATGAGATCGGCAAATGTAATCTTTGACGAGAGGTCGTACTGGCGCTTGAACTGCCAACGGATACCCTTTGAGAAGTAGTCCCACTGATAGCCCATTGCATTGTCCATGGCCTGTACCTTGAACTTACCGGGCTGACCCACCCACGCGGTGCGGCAACTCTCGAGACGGAACTGACGGAGCACGGCCTCGGCGATTTGCGACTCGCTGAACTGGATGCGTTTCTTCTGCGCTGCAAAGTAGTCACTGACAATGCTGTTGCAGAGCTGCTTCTGCAAGTACATACGCTCGGGAACAGGCACGATTGTAGATGGAGCAATGAACTTCTGCGTCTCATAAGCAGCCGATGACAGAAGAATGATCTCGGTGCCTGCAGGGATGGTTGGAACCACACAATAGTCGTCGCTTGCGTTTGTCTTTGGACCATTGACAGCCATTGCAATAGGCGCCTCGGTTGTAGGGTTTTTGCCAACAAAGAAGAGCATGAGGTCAACACCCGGCAACTCAATCTGGCCTGTAGGATCGTAACCGTTCACACCTTTACAGATGGCAGTATAATACTCCTGGAAAATCTTTCTCTCGCCAGTGGTCGAGAAAGGAATCTCGGCACGTGTTGCCTTGATACCGGCGTACACAGCGTTGGTATAGGCCTTTGAGCGCTTGTCGTCAATGAGATAGTGGTCGACCTCGAACGATGCCACACGCACCTGGCGGCGGATCTTGCGCTTGATGGTGTCAATGACACTCTCGTCACTGGCAATACCCACAATCTGGTTGTCCACATCGGCGTCCATGAGGTCGGGCGACAGCTCGCTTGCATTGGAAACCGTTGTAGCATCGCCGGCACTCTGAGTGGCAAGACCGGCAATACCCTTGGATGCCTTTGGCGTACCTGCAGGAACAACCGACACTGTCGCGAGCATAATTCCGGCCTCGGCATTGTCAAAGGCATAGAGCACCGCCGATACCAAAGCTGCAATCACAAAGAGAGGATTCTCTCTCAAGAAATTCAAAATTTTCTTCATAGATCAAATAGTTTGTAGTTAATAAAAATAGAATAATCGTCAGGCATTGAGTGCTTTCTCAATCAATGAGTTGCGTGGACGTTTGCGCTCAAGGTCGGGAGCCACGCTGCTCATCCCCTTTGGCAGGCCATCACCAAAATCCTCCTTCATGCGTCTGATATTGGCGTTGCGTCCTTTGATGTCGCCGGCAACGAAGGCATCCTCCACATCCTTCTCGTAAGTGATGGCATGGTCAAGCGCCGTGCAGACATCGGCTGTATACTTGCCGGCCATGATGGGAAATACAAGCTTTTCCCAAATGTCATCCATGAAGTCTGATGGGTCGTAACCCTTCTCCTTGCAGAACGACTCGATTACCGGCATGCTTGCCTCGAGATTGGCCTCGTATTCACGGCGGTCGTTGGCAAGACGCATTATCTCTTCCTTTCGCTCCTCGTCGGCAAGCATCATCTCCTCGAATTCGGGACTCTCCTCGTCGACATTCACGAATCCACGACCGAAGTAACGTGCCACGGCACTATGCGCGCCACGCTTGCCGTCAATGATATCCACAAGCATCTGCGCCAGGCGTGGGTCACGTTCAAGCATCAATGCAAGACGCTCGTTCTGCTCGCGGTTCATCACAAGGTGTCTCATGAGCAAATCCTGCGACAGCTTGTCATTGATATCGAAACCGCCACCAAAGAATGCACCCAGTTTCTCATTAAAACTCTCCAAACCAGCCTGCTCACCGTGTTGTTCCACGGCATTGGCATCGGGTACGGCAGTTGAAACGCCATTCTCGGCCACGGGCTCCACAGGCTGTTGAGCCCCCTTTCTGTTTTTTAGAATCTGTTCCATATATTGATTTGTTTTTCGTCGGCAAAGGAACAACCAAAAGACGCGGACAAGGTTGCTGAAATGCCACTTATTGCTAAAAGAAACCTGCAGGACAAACGGCAAGCGGCACATACCTTTTTAAAAAGAAAATAAAGTGAGGCGGTAGTTTTGCCTGTAAAAAAAACGGCCTATACGCATCCCTGAAGGGTGTTGATAAATAAAGTGGCAAAACAGCATACCTTTTAGCTATTTTTGACTATATTTTTGTATTCAAAAAAGCAGAATGAAAACAAATGTCAATGGAGATGTCCGCGAGATCCGCAAACAGGATGTGGTAAACAGTTTTTTTGAATCATTGAAAGAGGTAAGGAAGACAAGACCGTATGCAACACAGGACGAAGTGATAAAGCACGCGGCGAAAAGGAAAGCGCCGCGTTTTTATGTGACTTTTGAGAATGCAAGGCGTTTTGTGTCGCTTCTGTCACGCAAGAAGAAGCTTCCGCTCATAAACAACAACAAGCTTGCGATGTACAAGGAGATCTACCGCCGCTACATGCAAAGAGTGAAGGACTGCAGCAAGCGCTACAAATATGTCATACTTGAACAGATAATTGAGGAGCCGGCACCGTCATTCTATCTTGATGAGGAGACGTTCCGCGGCATAGTATACAGGACACTGCGGGCGCAATAAGTGTCAAAACAGCAACCTTGACACTGCGGTGGAGCACTACATTTGCAACAGTAACGAGTTCAGAAGAAAATGAAAACAGTAAAATTTGTCATAACAAGAGAAGACGTCTACAAGCGCATATTCACGACAAGCGCATACACGGCACGTGCCCGTGAGGCTATGGGAATACCGGCAGCGGTGGCCGAACGCATGCTCATCACTGCCGATGACAAGGAGGCGGTAGATCCGCTTATAGACAATGGCATGAACGCTGTCCTTGCCGACATAGTACGCTACCATCCGGGCAGCAGCATGGAATTTACCCAGGATGGATATGGTGGATATTACATGTTCCACATGAAGGCTGCCGAGAGTTACCCCACCGGCAACGAGGAGATGCTGACGCAGAGCATCGGGAGCTACGTAGCGAACCGTACGCTGCAGAACTGGTACGCCGACATCAAGCCCGACGAGGCAGCAATGACAGCAGCCAAGATGCAGAACGATGCAGCAACAATACATCTTCTGCTTACCCGACGCGAGAAACCGAAGAATATATTCCAGGATATATAAGACACACTATGGAAAACAGAATCACTATACAGAAAAGCGAGCTGCAACAGCAGATTGATTTAAGGAATTATTACATGGGAGAATCGGCAAAACGCAAGGACAAGGATGCCGACACCATACAAAGTAGCAAAGACGATGAAGACCTGCTTATGATGTTTGTACAGAGAGCCTGTAACGAGCTGGTCACTGCTGTTGCGCTCCGCTTTCCTTCAATAGACTACACCGTGGAAGACAAGAACATTGTCTTCGTGTTCGAGACACATGACAACAGCCGCAGCCACCAGCTCCCCATGCTCTACAGAACCATATTGGACTATCTTGTCAACGAAGCCACAATGCATTGGCTGCTGTTGCGCCGCCCCGAGATGGCACAGAGCTACATGACACAGCACGCAAACCTGCGCGACAACGTACTCTCGATGTTCGCAAAGATATACAATAGCAAGAGGACACGACGGCGGGCGACAGACCTTGCCGGCATATAAGGACAAACTTTTATATTATTGAAAAGCATTTCCAATGATGACAAAAGAGGAAATCATAAAAGAGAACAATAGACGGCTGAAATCTCTTTCAGCCGTCTATAATCCCATTACAGGCGAAGGTTCCACCTCCGTTCCACGCTGCGAGGTCAACATCTGCGGCTTTCCCATTGAAAGGATGTTCTTGCCTGTAACAATGGCAACAGAGGAGTTTGTGGAACAGTTGCAGGAACATGGTGCCGAAGGATATCTGCGCGAAGTCGAAAATACAGTGCCCACCAACCGCAGCATCATTAAATTGTGGCTGCGGTTCTGCCTTTTACGCATCAGGCACGACTTTGAATACTGGGCACGCACAATGACCACCATCAGCGACAAAGGCAAGGGGCGCGACACCGCTTTTATCCTGAACCGCCCACAGCGCATATATTTGAAGGCTATGGAGACACTGCGCCTACAGAACAAGCCTATTGACATTATACTTTGCAAAGCACGCCAATGGGGCGGTTCTACCCTCACGCAGCTTTACATGTTGTGGATACAGCTAGTACACAAACACAACTGGAACAGCGTCATCTGCGGCGACATTGAGAAACAGTCATCCATTGTTGCCGGCATGCTCGCAAAGGTCATCAGCCGTTACCCTCAATGGGCAAGCGGCGGCAAGAAACTCGCCACCACCCCATATCAGGGCGCACAGAAGACACGTGTCATCAATTACAGCAACAGCCGCTACTCATTAGGCTCGGCGCAAAAACCCGACTCGCTCCGAAGCGAGGATATAAGCATGGCACACCTTACCGAGGTAGGACTTTGGAAAGCCACTGCCGGCAAGAAACCCGAAGATCTTGTACAATCCATCTTCGGTTCAATAGCAGCAGGCCCCTATACAATGAAAGTCATTGAATCCACAGCAAAAGGAGTGGGCAACTATTTCCACCGCACATGGATCGACGCTACAGAACATAGAAATAACTTTACACCGGTTTTCATCCCATGGTTCACAATCGACCTCTACAGCAAACCACTTAAGGAGGAAGAGTATGCCCCACTCGTCGAAAGCCTCAATGAATACGAGCGGAACCTCTTTGAGCTTGGAGCAACATTGGAAGCTATAGCCTGGTACCGCGACAAACGCCGCGAAATGCCCGACGAGTGGCGCCTCTTCTCCGAGTTCCCATCAACCGCAGCCGAGGCATTCCAAAGCAGCGGCCGCCGCGTGTTCCGCATACCGTACGTGAACAACGCACGCCGCGACTGCCTTCCACCTACATTCATTGGCGACATTAAGGAAGGTATTGAAAACGGCAAACCTGCAATACTTTTCGAGCCTCTATCGCCGGGCGAGAGAAGCGACGAGAATACATTGAGTGTGTGGCTCATGCCCGAAAAGGACGACACGCTACGCGACCGCTACATTGTTGCCGTTGACGTAGGTGGCACAAGCGACAAGGCCGACTACTCATGCATTCTGGTTGCCGACCGCATGGCAATGCTCGAGGGCGGTGTGCCCGAGATAGCAGCCTGCTGGCATGGGCATATAGAGCACGACCGGCTCGCATGGAAAGCCGTGGAGATTGCCCGCGCATACAACAATGCACTGCTTGTAATAGAGGCAAACACCCTGGAGACCGAAGGAACCGAGGGCGACAACTTCGAGTACATACTCAACGAAATTGCCGACAAATACAACAACCTCTACTGCCGCACATCGCAGATAGAGATAAAGCAAGGGCGCCCACGCCGCTGGGGATTCCACACCAACAGCTCAACCAAACCAATGGTAATAAACTTCCTAATCAAAGCACTGCGCGACGGTCTATACATTGAAAGATGTTTACAAACCACATACGAACTGGACCTCTATGAGTTCAAGGAAAACGGCAAAGAGATGGGAGCAATTGAGGGCAACCACGACGACCGTGTAATGGCCACCGCCATACTCGTCTGGGTATGCTACAACCACCCACTACCCCAACGGCAGATTGCAGCTCCAACACCCAAGAAACGCACCCGCATCATCAGCGAAGCGAGTATATAAGAAACGTAGCCTGCTTGCAATCCAATTGCAAACAGGCTACACTTATTATCATTATTTCTTGAACTTTTTTACATTTACCCCAGACACAATTGCTGTTGCAACCGGGGAATCACAGAATTGCAGAACACCACTTTTCTGCCCTGGGTCGTGAATTGTAATGCTCTTTACCCTACGCTTGAATTTTGGAAAGCGTAACGATATAAGAATATTCCTTCCCTTACAACCATTGACAACAAGCCGTTTGTCCATGCTGTAACCTCCTTTGTAACCAAGAACATTATAGACATCACCACTCTCATCATCAATTACATAAACGGCATCACTAAAGCCGACTGATTGATAGTCAAAACAGATGGGAAATAAAAATGTAATTATAGTCTCTCCTTTTGCATTACGTATCTCATACACACGCAATGGAGTTGCCGGGTTCCATGGAACATAATCGGGCGCAAACTCAATGGAATCCGATGCAAGCAACTGCACGTTACCCAAAGATTCTGTATCAACTTTTGAATCAATAAGTTTTTCAACATGAGGTAGATAAGGTTGCCCAGCAGCCATACTTTCAACACCCTTTGCCATATCGGCAACATTACTGAACACATCATCGTCATGCATATATCGCAGATATTCCAAAAGCGAATAAACATTCAGCAGATAGAGAGCGGCCTCTTTACGCAATTCCATTATTGCAGCAACACTATTTGGCACTACGGATGGTTCAGAGAGAATATTCCCAATAAATCGCTCACACGTGGCAGCTTCAGACTCAACTCTATTTTCCGTTATTTTGTGAACAGCTGTTTCATCAAGCCTACTATATAAATGCACATCCTTTTCAACAGCTATCGGTTGAATTTCATCTACAGCAACTTGATTTTGAGCGACACTATTTACATAATCATTCTCTATAACAGATTCGTAAGCCCCGTTTTCATTGACACCCGCGGTAGCAAGTAATTCTTTGTCATCTTGAACTGTTTCATTTGAATATGGGGAAAAGAGGAAGAACAGCAGAGCGGCTGCAGCAACAGCAACAACAGAGCCCAAACTGCGCAGAACAACTCTGCGAGATACCTTACGCTGTTGCATGGTTGCAGTTTCCTTGGCGGCAAAATTGTCAATCATAGCAGAAACAGCGCCCATCGCCTCGCTACACTCATACTCAACGGGATTCAACATCGCAAGCAAGCAATCCCTCTCCTGCAACATATCGGCGGGGAGATTATCCTGCATAAGACAGCGACGGAGCTCAACTTCCTCCTCACAGCTTGTCATACCGGAGAAATATCTATCAATCAAAACTTTATAATCCATAACGCTATCCATTAATCTTATTATAGAATTCCCTTATCAACTGTCTGGTACGTGAAAGGATTGTATAGACATTCTCAACACTCAAGCCTGTCACATTGGCTATCTCAACAGCCGAGGCACCTTGCATACGCATTCTCATTATACAACGAGGCTTCTCGGGCAAACAGTCAATGAAACGTTCAATTCTCTCTTTTATATCTACGGTTTCAAAACATTCATGGCTGTCATAAGGGAAATCACTTTCTTCTACAACCCACTCAGCTTCAATCGATTTTGCCCGCCATCTGTCACGGCACATATTCAGAAGCACACTCCTGCAATACCCGATATCATTGGCTACGACATCGAGTTCATTGCGTTTCTCCCACAATTTCAGATAGAATGACTGCATAATATCCTTAGCCTCGTCACAATTGCCGATATTGGCCATGACAATGGCGAAAAGTTTGGGATAAAGGGATACAAAACGCTCCTTGAATTGTTCAGCAGTCATTATTGATGAGTTGTTATATGCTTGAACTCCTTCCAACCGAGAGCGTTACGATAAGCATCCAAAGAACCTTCGGGAACAATGAGCACAGCGCGTTCCTGCACCGGCAGATGCCAGGAGCTATTAACAAGACCAAAATTCTTGCCCAGCAAGGGCGGTATTTCATTGGCACAATATATAAATTCAATAGCTGGACAGTCATAGAAAGCCCCCTCTTCTATCTCCTCTATTGTTCCCGGCAACCACAGAGCTGTAAGAAACTTCATTCCCCAGAAAGCACCCTTGGCAATTTTCTTTGGACGATATTCACCCAAAGCTTTATTGATTTGGCAATGACCGAGACCACACCCTGCAACAACAGCAAGGGTACTCTTTTCTATTATCACATCACCGTTACAGTAATATGTTGGATTCTCATTGGGCAGTTCAATCTCCTCGAGCAAGCTGCAACCATCAAAAACAAGTACGTACTCCGAACCGGTTCCAAACTCCTTCAACGTAGAGGGTAATTTTGCATGGCGCATACCACTACAAAGCGAAAAAGCAGAAGTTCCAATTTTCTCACACCCCTCTCCCACTACAAGGGAATCAATACCACGACACGCAGTAAATGCATATTCGCCAATACTCTTCACACTCCCGGGAATAACAAGTTTTCCCCGGAGTCCACAGCCAAAGAATGCCCCATTCTCAAGCTCTACCACCGATGACGGAATATCTACACTCCCCTTTTCAACTCCTTTAAATGCATTCCGTCCAATAATCTTAATACCTTCAGGGATTTTTGTTGTCACGCATGCCTGCACCAAGCGGCCACTTGCGCTCTCAATAATGGCATTGCAACCACCACGGCTGTCATACACCTTATTACCCCGCTTTACCTTCATTGACTTCAACTTATTTGCACCTGCAAAGGCAGAGGGGCCAATCTCAGTTACCGTAGCCGGGATTGTTATACTCTCGATTGAAGTATGGCGGAAAGCACCATCGCCAATCTTCTCAAGACCATCGTGCAGGGTAACACCCATAAGCCAATCACAAGTCTGGAAAGCGCAATAATCAATAACTTTGACACTTGCAGGAATATCCAACGCAAAAGGCCCGGTATTACATACTATCCAAAAGGCATTCATTGCAATAACCTCAACACCATGGGGAATCACAGTGGTCCTGCAACCATACAATAAGGTATTCGTAGCACTCTCAATGATGGCATTGCAACCACAACGGCTGTCATATACGGGATTATCCTCATCAACAGAAAGATAAGTCAATGACTCAAGAGCACAAAAGGCACCACTTTCAATATGTTCCACACTTTTGGGAACAGTAATACTCTTCATCTGCCTGCATCCCGAAAAAGCAGAGTTTTCAATAACCTTGACCGTATTGGGCATCACCACAGAAAGCAATTCATCATTGCCGCTGAAAGCACCGGCACCAATGGCACTTACGAAGTAGCTGCTGCCACCGAATTCAACAGTTTCGGGCACAAAGACAACGTCCTTGTAAAAATTAGACTTAATCGCACCCGACTCCTGCTTAAAATAGGTAACCTCGCAAAGCTTATATTCCTCCGATACTATATTGTAGCATATATCATCTACAATAAAATCATGCGCAAAGAGAAACTGCGAAAACAGCAACGCAAAAACCGAAAGCAAAAATCCTTTTTTCATACCCATTAGTGTAAGACGTTTCTATTCATATGACGTTTTAAAAACAGAAACCTTACAAAAATACCTATATTTTTCAAAAAAAATATAGAACAATCCATAACAACAAAAAGAGAATAACTGCAGTTTGTAACAAAAGGGTTTACAGGTGAGCCAT
>JAFZFO010000050.1 GCA_017555845.1 Bacteroidaceae bacterium
ACTCGAACCCTGGACCCATTGATTAAGAGTCAATTGCTCTACCAACTGAGCTAACAGCGCATTTCCTTAACGCGTTGCAAAGGTACGACTTTTATTTGAAACTGCAAATTTTTAGAACAAAAATTTCATCAGAGACATAAAAAAAGTGAAGAAAGCCTTTCAACTTTCTTCACTTCTGTACGCCGTCAGGGACTCGAACCCTGGACCCATTGATTAAGAGTCAATTGCTCTACCAACTGAGCTAACAGCGCATTTCCTTAATGCGTTGCAAAGATACTACATTTATTTAAAATAGCGAATTTTTCAGCACTTTTTTTCACCGTTTCTTGCAACTTTTTTCTTGCCAACGCAAATTATGGGCTGCCGGCACATATATTGCACCGTTTTTTACCAGAACCAACCTTTTTTCTTTCGCTTTGGCTTTTCATTTTCGGAACGCTCATTATAAATATCGCTCCACTGTTTTTTCTCGCAAATCATTTTATAGATCACACCCCAATCAGGCAATCCGCCAAGATTACGGTCATCAATAAACAGGTCGGCATTGATTTTTCCAAAACAGTCATCCCCCTCGGGCTGTTCCTCCGGGAAATTCTTGTTGACTGCATAGAACTCCACTCCACGTTTACGGCACCACTCCACAGCCTCGTCCAAGAGACGACCACGGCGCACAGTCCACAATATAAGGCGATGGTTCTGGTCGGCAAGCATCCGCAAGGTCGATGTAGCAAAAGGAAGCTCTTCGCCAATCATGGGATATTCATGTTCAACTATTGTCCCGTCGAAATCAACTGCTATTATCATAAACGCAAATATTTTGTTTTAACGAATGCTAATATAGTGATTTTTACACAAATCAATCGTGAATATCAAAAAATATTTCTTTAAGGAAACCCGGTCGCCGGTTTTCTGTTCAAACATTTTCCTTTTATTAACTTTCAGTTTCACCCCCTGCACTATCTTTAAACAACACAGGCTCCGTCTCGGCATAAAAAAAACAAGCAAGCTTATTTTGTTCTACTCCCGACTCACACTATCTTTGTCTACAGTATGGAAAATTTCACACCACAGAATATTGACAGCGAGAGCTCATACGAGAGCAATCTTTTGGGCGACGTCAAGGCGGGATTTCCCTCGCCTGCCGAAGATATGCGCGAGAAACTCGACCTCATCAAACTGCTTGTCAGACACAAGGCATCCACATTCTTTTTCCGCGTGAGCGGTGTATCCATGGTTGATGCTGCGTTGGATGAGGGCGACATCATCATCGTTGACCGCGCCATTGACCCTTACAACAACTGCAAGGCTGTATGTTACATAGATGGCGAATACACCGTGAAGCGTGTGGAGATGAGCGCAAACAGCGTACGTCTGATGCCGGCCAACGAGCAGGACAGCACATACAAACCAATAGAAGTTACCCCGGACAACGAGTTCATGATTTGGGGAGTTGTAACCTACGTTATAAAGAAGATGTAGCCACACATGTTTGCCCTTGCCGACTGCAACAACTTCTTTGCCTCGTGCGAGCGCGTATTCCGCCCCGACCTGCAAGGCAAGCCGGTCATTGTACTCTCAAGCAATGACGGATGCGCCATTGCGCGCAGCAACGAAGCTAAGGCATTGGGCATAAAGATGGGCGATCCGTTCTTCAAGATACGCCACATAGTCGCAAAGCACAATGTCGCAGTATTCTCGGGCAACATGGCACTCTATGGCGACATGTCGCAGCGAGTGCGCTGGGTATTGGAGGAGTTCGCGCCATCCATTGAGGTCTATTCCATTGACGAAGCATTCCTTGATTTGAGAGGAATTGAGAACGTTGACTTTGACCAATATGCAAAGAGCATCTCACAACGCTGCTGGAAACTGACCTCCATCCCGGTATCAGTAGGCATTGCCCCAACAAAGACACTTGCCAAGATAGCATCCAAGCTATGCAAGCAATACCCCAAGCTCAATGGCGGCTGTTACATGCACCGCCCACAGGATATTGAAAAGGTACTGCGCAAATACCCCATTGAAGATGTCTGGGGCATCGGGCGCAGGTCGGCACCAAGGCTCAAGGCCATTGGCATACACACCGCCTACGACTACACGCAACTGCCACAGGAAACAATAAGAAAAATGTTCGGAATTACAGGCGTAAGAACCTGGAAAGAGCTTCAAGGCACTCCATGTATAGAATTTGAAGACGGTTTTGAGGCCAAACAATCGATTTGTGTATCGCGCAGCTTCTCATCCGAAATCTACGACATTAAAGAGTTGGAGGAGCAGATAGCCAACTTCGCATCCAGCCTTGCCGAAAAACTGCGCAAACAACGCGCTGTAGCAAGTGAGATATGTGTTTTTGCCTACACCAACCGTTTCAAGGAGAGTGAGCCACAAATCTACAGCAACCAATTGGTGCAGTTCGAGACACCTACCAGTGACCAAAGAACTATAGTTACAAACGCTGTTGCTGCAACAAGGGAGCTGTTCCGCAGGGGAACCGGATACAAGAAGGCCGGTGTCATTGCAACAAAGATAATAGCTGAGCACAACCGCATACACTCTCTGTTCGATGACAAGCAATCCATTGAGAAAGAGCATAGACTGACATCCGTTGTAGATGCCGTTAACAGGGCACATGGCGAAGGAGCAATAAAATTTGCAATACAGGGAAGCGGCAAGATAAAGACATCGAGCGAGAACCAATCGCCCCACTACACCACCCTCTGGAGCGACATTCCAAATGTAACGGTAAAATAAAAGCGAGTAACTTGAGTTACTCGCTTATTTGTAAGGAAATGAATAAAAAGATGAAGTCAAGGCTTGCGCAAACGAATAAAACGCAAAGCTCGCTTTAGCGTTTTGCAATGAGCGCAGCCAAGTTTGGGTTTTACCAAATTCGCTTTTTAGTCATTTACTTTATTACTCAGCCTTAGCCGCACGACGAATGCCACGGCGCTTTGGTGCTGGAGCCTCTGCTGGCTTCTCCTGCTCAACACCTGCAAGTTCAGCATCAATCATGATACGGCCACAGTTCTCACAAACGATGATTTTCTTTCTCATGCGGATATCCATCTGGCGCTGTGGTGGAATCTTGCTGAAGCAACCGCCACAAGCATCACGCTCAACGTAAACGATACCAAGACCATTGCGTGAGCTCTTTCTGATGCGCTTGAATGAAGCCAACAGACGAGCCTCGATGTTCAACTCAAGGTCACGAGCCTGCTCGCGGAGACGCTCCTCCTCGGCCTTTGTCTCGGCAACGATATCCTCAAGCTCAGACTTCTTCATATCGAGGTCCTTCTTGCGCTCGTCGAGCTGTGCATTTGCTCTCTCAAGCTCGTCGCTCTTCTGCTGCTCCTGCTTTCTTGCATCGTTGATCTTCTTCTCATCGTGCTCAATCACAAGCTTGTTGTACTCAATCTCCTTGTTCAAGAGGTCGAACTCGCGGTTGTTACGCACGTTGTTCTGGTCCTCGGTATACTTCTCGATGCTGCGCTTTGCCTGCTCCATCTCCTCGCGGAAAGAAACGACATTCTCGCGGATTGTCTTGATCTCGTTTGTGATGTTCTCGATACGTGTACCAAGACCAACGATCTCATCCTCGAGGTCCTTTACCTCAAGAGGCAACTCGCCACGCAAAATCTTGATTTTGTCAATCTGTGACAGGATTGTCTGAAGCTCATAAAGGGTCTTCAACTTCTCTTCTACTGTGTAATCAGCAGGATCTTTCTTTGCCATTTTCTTAAATATTTAAAGTGTTAATATTATTTTTTCTATTTGTCATTTTCAGGGTTTAAAACCCTAAACAACTCGTCTGATGGAGCGAAACGACTGAAGAATCCTATTCCGCAACATCAAGCATGAGATATTTCCTTACAAGTAATTTACGGGATTGGTATTTACAGTGGTTGCCATTACCTTTACCCCGGGATGGGCCTTTTCAATAATCTCCTTAAAAATATCCATGGTGTACTGTTCACTCTCGTAGTGGCCAATCACAGCCATGAGCATCTTGCCGGTGTAGTTGAAAAGATCGTGATAACGCGCCTCACCTGTAATGTACACATCGGCACCGGCTGCCATTGCAGCACCGGCAAATGAGCCACCAGCACCACCACAAAGAGCAACGCGCTTAACCTTCTTGCCAAGCAACGGAGTATGGCGCACGCTACCTACATTGAATTTCTCCTTCACGCACTGCAGCAGCTCGGTCTCGTCACACTCGGCAGGCAACTCGCCTATGACACCGCTGCCCACACTGCCCCAACCGTTCTTCAATTGGTATATGTCGTAAGCAGGCTCCTCATATGGATGCGCTTTTATCAATGCAGCAATGACCTTGTTCTTCAAGTACGCAGGCAGAACAGTCTCTATGCGCACCTCCTGCTCGCGATGCAGTTCACCCACCTCGCCACAGAAAGGATTGCAACCCTCATTGGCCTTGAATGTACCAAAGCCATCGACATTATAGCTGCATGAATCATAGTTACCGATATTGCCACAACCGGCTGTAAACAGAGCGTTACGCACCGCGTCGGCCGCCGAAACAGGAACATATACCGCAAGCTTCAACAGCGCATCCTCTTTTGGAACAAGAATACGCACGTTCTGCAGGCCGAGTTTCTCGGCAATACGGTAGTTTACACCACCTGGAGCATTGTCTATGTTTGTGTGAGCCGAATAGATTGCAATACCGTTCGCCAAAGCCTTGATGACGCAACGCTCAACATAGCCGGAGCCGGTAATACGTTTCAGCGGAGAGAAAATCAGGGGATGATGCGATACAATGAGATTGCACCCTGATGCAACAGCCTCGTCAACAACGGCCTCGGTCACATCAAGACACAATAAAACCCCTGCAACTTCCGCTTCTGTTAATCCAATCTGCAAGCCGGCATTGTCAAATCCGTCCTGCAACGGCAGAGGCGCGAACATTTCAAGGGCATTCGCTATATCCTTTATCCTAACCAAAATGATGTAAGAATATTTCCGTCTGCGAAGATACTATTTTTTTCCCATTCCGCAAAATAAGTAACAACAAAGATATCCCCGACACAAAAAAGCATCGGGGATAATGATAAAAAGATAATAGTTTCTGCTAAAAATCGACATCGTAAGCATCAACAACATCTCTGCTGACATCAATGACTTCTTTGCTCGCATCAACAATACCGTCAATATGATCATTGATACAGTCAACTGCATTCTGATTAATATTTATATGATGACGGTACCCTCTCTTACAGTACTTGTCCCAGTAGCGGCCTTTCAGCCTTATCGTCTTTGAGAGAGGCTCGATTTTCAGTTCACCACCATTGCCATCCATAACGACAAGTCTCGGTGCTCGAAAATTCCCATGATAGGATATCTTGAACGGAACAAGACCATTATCGCGTGCATTCTCAAAAGCAATGGAATCGCCCAGATTCTCTGCTGCACATAGCCTGACCTCAGAAGTCAGTTCTTCACTTCTATATCCGGTATAAGCACTGTCTCCATATTTACAGACATCAAAATAGATAGTATTGCTTATGCTGTCCCACATAAAACAGTGCCAGCCCCTAACCTCGTCACCGGGAAGTATAGTTACCGAAATCCTTGCATCGCATTCCCCATCCATAAGCTTCTCCTGCGTATCGGCAAAGCAATCTCCGGTAGTATAGAAAGCAACAGAATTTTCACCGTCACTGTCATACACACTCTCCACAAGCAAAGGTAAAGAAGCATCTTTTAACCCGGCATCCCACACCGCAGCAACCAAGGCATCCTTATCAGTGACTACACGGCGTGTATTGTACAGATTACCACTGGTACTGCAGAA
Source organism: Bacteroidaceae bacterium (assembly GCA_017555845.1). Lineage (GTDB taxonomy): Bacteria > Bacteroidota > Bacteroidia > Bacteroidales > Bacteroidaceae > HGM04593. The sequence continues at coordinate 5,816 of JAFZFO010000050.1, forward strand.
ACTGCCGTTCATATAGTAAATATCGTCCCAATCGCCACTAAAAATACTTTTCACATTATTCCACTGATATTCCAGGGCATCATCAATATTCTCATACCCGCCATTATCCCTTATATAGCCATGCACCATAGGAGTCACCAGCAGGAGCGCGATAATCCACAAGGTAACAAAAAACCTCTTGGTGCTTTTTTTCATGGAACTGCATACATTTGTCTTTGCCAATATGGAATATACAATCATGAATATTGGAATTACTACAACAAGAATGACGCCCATCATTGCCATCAAAGGAACATTGAGTAGCTCAAGCGCTCCCCACCCCACAAAAAAGAGAGACAGGAAAGTGAGTAGCAACGCAAACACGACAACACCCAAAGGCATTATCATTATTGCAACAAGCATGAAGAACACAATTCTCACAAGCGAATAGAGACACCCCTTGTCGGCCGGCACACTCAATTCCTCCACACATTGTTCATAGTTTTTCTTCCACATCTTCTTCACAGCCTCGGTGTTTCCATGCTCTGCAACACGGCGCATACGTGTGTAATCCATAATGGTTGTAGCCTTAGGCAAGAATATCCACAGTATAATATATATGAGAATGAGCGGTAGTGTTACCGGCAACACAAAAAGTATTATGGCAACGACACGCAATGCAGAGGCATTAAAACCGTAATACATTGCAATACCCGACAGCACGCCACCCAGAATATTGTTATGCTTGTCACGGAACAGTTTGCTGCCTTTGAGCATAGCCTTGTACCAAGTAGCATCCTGTTCACTCTCCTTGTCGCAATCGACACCATTATCGCCGACATCGTTGCCATCAGAGGGAGTATCAATCTTTATGCCAACAACTGACAGTATCTCATTCATTACAACAGCTGTAATAATTCCATCAGCTCCCACTTTGCCATAGCACAACTCTGCAATGCGGTTTTCCACTTCGTCAACCTTCGCATCACCACCATCATCTTTGTAAAGCCGGCGTATCTGCTCAATAAAATTCTCAAGCAGATGACACGCATCCTCCTCAAAGAAGAATGAACGGTTGGAAATCTGAATTCTCTCTATCCTTTTCATAAAGTAGTGATTTTATCAAAGAACATGTTTTGCAATATTTACACTCAAGAACATCAAGAAAAACAGGAACGACGCCAACAGGAACATCACAAAAATGGCCTTACCAGAAGACAATTTCTTTATGATATTCATTATATTGTATGAAATATACAACATCGGTATCATTATAATCACCGACAACAACATTATCTTCCCACTATAATCCATGGTGAAAGACAAGAATCGTATATGTCTTGAGAAGAGAATCGCGACAACCACAAACAATATCGGAACAAGTATTCTGTTCGTTCCTCCGTCGTTACCCCTTTCACAACTCTTCACATCCTTATAATCGGTATCGGCAATTTTTGACGCAATGTTTTCAGGTGTTGGCTCAACGCCCTCCATACGCAGCTTGTCGGCAGTATTGCCAGCTGCAGGAGCTATAAACCACACAAGCAGATAAGCAATCAGCGTCAATGGTGGCAGCGCCACCAAAAACACGGCAGCCAAGATTCTCAAGGCCGTTGTATCCAACTTTACATTGGGATGCTTGTGCTCAAGATATACCGATAATCCGGACATGACACCCGCAATCATCTTGTCATCCACATTACGATAATACCTGCTCTCCAAACGTACCTTTTGAGCATTGCCATCTTCCGCATTACCAGCACTCACATCAGCTCCATCCACAGTTTCATCCTTTACAGGCGTTTCATCTTCGCCATCATTAACAGCGAACATATTTTCAGGATTACCAATGCGCTTGATCATATCATTCACAAGCCCGCAGTCAATAATCCTTATTGAGTTATGCTGCAGACGTTCCTCGCACAATTCGCTTATTCGCGACTCAATATCCGCTGTGATCTCCTCGCCACCTTCGTGATTCTTCAGGCAATCGGCAATACTGCTCAAATAGTCACTCAACTGCGCATAGGCATCTTCGGTAATTTGGAAAGCTCTGCCTCCAAGATTTACGGTAATTGTCTTTTTCATATCATTGCTCTTTTATTTTCCTATATTTCTTATCTTGTCCACAGTGCCCGAGAGCATATTCCAACTCTCGTTAAGCGCTGTAAGCACTCCCTTGCCCGTATCTGTAAGTCTGTAATACTTCCTTGGCGGACCGTAAGGACTCTCCTGCCACTCATAATCCAGCATTCCCTCCTTGCGCAATCTCGACAACAACGGATATAGTGTTCCCTCCACAACTATGAGATCCGCTTTCTCAAGTTCCTCAATTATATCGGACGTATAATAAGGCTTGTCGCACAGCAACAGCATTATGCAATATTCAAGCATGCCTTTACGCATCTGCGATTTTACATTTTCAACATACATATCCATTCAGTTTTATATGCAACGAATTTTTCTACGGCAAATATATATACAAATATAGAACCTTGCAATACATAGTACTATATTTCTACAATAAAAAATGGATCGCCATAATGACGAATCAATTAGAAAAACATTTGCCGAGGCGTTCCACAAGCATACATGGAACAACCTCGGCAATAATATTATAAAAATAGCGCATCAAGCTATCTTGTCGTACGCCTCCTTTATCTGCTTCAGCGCCTTTTCAACAACTGAGCGTGGGCAACCAAGATTCATTCGCATAAAGCCCGAGCCCTCCTCGCCGAACATGGCACCGTCGTTCATACCCACCTTTGCCTCGCGGATGAAAAACTCGACAAGCTTGTCGTGTGGCAAGCCAAGACCGCGTGCATCAAGGAACACCAGGAACGATGCCTGTGGACGGATCATACCCATCTTTGGCATATTCTCCTTGAGGTACTGCTCCATAAAGTCGATATTTGCCTCCACGTATTCGAGCATCTGCTCAACCCACTCCTCGCCCTGCTCGTATGCAGTAGCGACAGGACCTGTAGCAAACACGTGCGCAGTGTCGAGCTCGCTCTTGCGCAGAAACTCATTGTACTGATTACGGATTTCAGGGTTCTGAATGATATGGTATGAACTCTTCAAGCCTGCAATGTTGAATGTCTTGCTTGCAGCCATGAAGGTAATTGAGTTGTTCTTTGCATCCTCGCTTACACTTGCGAACGGTGTGTGCTTGAAGCCTTTGAGTGCCATGTCGCAATGAATCTCGTCGCTGATGACAAGTACATTGTTCTCCACGCAGATGTCACACATGCGCTGCAGTTCCTCCTTTGACCACACGCGGCCGCATGGGTTGTGAGGGTTACAGAGAAGGAACACCTTACAACCCTTGATCTTCTCCTCGAAATCGGCGAAATCAATCTCCAACTGACCATCGACAAGCTTCAACGGATTGAACACCAGTTCGCGCTCAAGGTCGTGTGTCACGTGATGGTATGGATGATATACGGGTGGCTGTATCATCACCTTGTCGCCGGCCTTTGTAAAACACTGCAACGCAAAAGAGATAGCAGGTACAATACCGCCTACAAAACCAATCTCATCTGTTTGGATTTCCCAACCGTAACGGCGAGATACCCAGCTCTGGATTGCAGGTCTCCAACGTTTGCAGATATAGCTATAGCCAAGCAACTCGTGTGAAAGGCGGTTGCGGATTGCATCGACAATAAAGTCGGGGGTTCTGAAGTCCATATCGGCAATCCACATGGGAAGAACCTCCTCAGTACCGAACATCTCCTTCAAATTGTCATACTTCAGGCAATCGGTATGCTTGCGCTGAATGATTTCGTCAAAATTGTATTTCATTGCAGAATGAATTGTTTTAGTTTATGTTTTCGGAGCGGCTCAAACAGCCCCTTCGTGTGTTATTTCTATTCTATTGTTCTCCTTGTCGTATACTATGCCGTCGCCGTCAATAAAGCGTTGCAGCATTCCATCGGCTGCGAGCTGCTGTGCACCACCCTCGTACAGGCGACCATCGCATATCAGCCACAACCTATCGGCAAACCGAAGTGCCATTTCAATATCATGCGTCGACACCACAACAGCCTTGCCTGCATCGGCAGCCAATGTGCGAAGCGTGCGGAACAGCTGTACCTTGCTGCGGAAATCAAGGAATGCTGTAGGCTCATCAAGCAGCATCAGCGGCGTCTGCTGTGCAATGGCTTTTGCAATGAGGCATTTCTGCCTCTCGCCATCACTCAATGTGGTTACCACGCGGCCGGCAAGATGCGCAACGCCCATCCTCTCCATCGCCGCTGCTACAACAGCATTGTCATCACTGCTCAAACGGCCAAGGAAGCCGGTATAGGGGACGCGCCCCAAAGACACCAGTTCATCTACCGTCAGTGTTGCAAAGTTATTCTCGGTAAGCACCACCGACACGCACTTTGCAAGTTCGGCCGATGATAGACTTGCCACATCGCCCATTGTAAACTCCACTTTGCCCGACAGCGGCGGCTGCGATGCCGACAACGTGCGCAAGAGTGTAGATTTGCCGGCGCCGTTCATTCCAATGAGCGCAACAACCTCGCCCACAGAGAGTGTGGCATTGATTGCCGTCACAACAGGTACTACCGTCTTACCATTGCGGTATCCTACTGTCGCGTCACCTATTGAGAGCGCGATATTGCCCATTACTTGTACTCCATCCACTCGTTGAGCTGCTCAAGGATCTCGTTACGCATATCCTCGGGCATGTTCAGGATGCGTGCAGTGTGGCTACCGCCAGGCTGAACAAAAATCTTGATGTTCTGCTTGTTACGGTCGCGCAACCATGTAACACCGCTTGCAGTCCAAGGGTCAACCTCGCCATAGATCATAATGGCCTTAGGGTCGTTCTCGGTATAGAAGTCAGTAACGAAACGGTAGTTGCTGTCATCGAACTTAACATCGGCAAACTGTTCGGGCAAGAGAACGCGCTTCAAGTAACCCTCTACATCCTCGGCATTCACATACTTGTGGAATGGTTCGATGTTGTAGCCATAGTAACCGAAGTCCTTTACCGCCTGAACAAAGAACGACTCGATGTTGCTGCCTGCTGCAAAATAGTCGGGGCCACACATCTTCACAAAGTAGTCGAAGATTGTCTTGTCATCAGAGTCAAGTGCAGGAATGGTGTTTGTAGGTGTACCCCACTGCCACATTGAGAACTGATACTCGAGAACCAAGAGATCGTATATGTTTGATGTAGGCACGCGGAAAACGAGGTCGTTCTTGAGGCAGAACTCATCGAACATTGGCATCAGGCGCTCCTTGCGCTCAAAAAGCTCGGTCTGGAAAGCGCGGATAGCATCGCGGTTAGCCTTTGTAGACACCTGCTCAAGGAATGACTCGTGACGGCCATCCTCAACTGCACAGCTCAATGGGCCAACGTAAGGAACCGACACATCAAGATCCTCGGGATAGTATGCGCGCAGGAAGATTGATGTAGAACCACCCTTGCTGATACCTGTAGAAGCCCACTTCTTTGAGTAGTAAGGCTTGAACGAAGTGATGATGTTATGATAGTCAGTCATTGAGTTTGCAACAGTAAGATACTCCCAATTGCATGGCTGTGGCATTGAGCCCGAGAAGTAACGGTACTCCACAAAGAGGATGTTGGCATCCATGATCTTTGTAAGCTCCTCCATGTAACGTGGGCTGCTGAAAGCATAGTCGGCACCATAACCCTCGGTAACGATGACCATTGGACGGTCATAACCACGGTGACCGAGCATCACGCGCTGCTCGAATGTTCCGGCAGCAGGGTTCTGAGGATCGAGCAACTGGGTTACCTTCATAAGATAGTACTGGCGTGTAGTATCGGCCTTCTCAATCTTCTCAAAGCCTGTAACCGCCTTGATATCCTTCAACATTTTCTCAACGTCACTGTTCTGTGCGTTAACGAACAGCACAGCAAAAAGCAATGACAACAGTGCAAAAAATCTTTTATTCATAATATTGGTTTTATTATCTTAACGATAGACTATTATTCAATCTACAAAGGTAAAAAAACTTAAAGGCAATACAAAATTATTAACGCGTTAAATGACAAAAGAGAGCACGGCCGGCGGCATATAAAAATATCGGCCGCCCTTTTGGGGCAGCCGATATATGATTAGAAGCAATCTTCTCAAATTACTTTGAGTAGAATGGCTCCAAGTTATTGCGCTCGATATCCTTGAAGTAGTTGACAGTACCAACCTTCAACTCAACTGTTGCAGCATCGTCGCAAACGATGATACCGCTCTGGTGCATCTGGAGAACGCTGATAGTCCACATCTGTGTGATGTTACCCTCAACTGCGTGATAGAGAGCCTGAGCCTTGTTGTGGCCGTTAACGAGGATAAGAACCTCCTTAGCATCCATAACTGTACCGACACCTACAGTAACGGCAGTCTTTGGAACCTTGTTGATGTCATTGTCAAAGAAACGTGAGTTTGCAATGATTGTATCGGTTGTCAAAGTCTTGATACGTGTGCGTGAAGCGAGTGATGAACCTGGCTCGTTGAACGCGATGTGACCGTCGGGGCCGATACCACCGAGGAACAAGTCGATACCACCGTAAGACTTGATCTTAGCCTCGTAGCGTGCGCACTCTGCTACCAAGTCCTCTGCGTTACCGTTAAGGATGTTCACGTTCTCCTTCTTTACGTCAACATGGCTGAAGAAGTTGTTCCACATGAATGAGTGGTAGCTCTCGGGGTGCTCCTCGGGCAAACCAACGTACTCGTCCATATTGAATGTAACAACATTCTGAAAACTTACAACACCCTTGTTGTAGAGGTTAATCAACTCCTTGTAAGTACCAAGAGGAGTACCACCTGTAGGCAAACCAAGAACGAAAGGCTTCTCGGGTGTAGGGTTGAAATCATTGATCTTCTTTGCTACATAAGATGCAGCCCAGCAAGAAATCTGCTGGTAGTTTGGCTGAATAATTAAACGCATAATTCTTAAAATTTATAGTGTCCTTCAATTTTTAGTTTATCAAACTGCATGTCAAGTTTAAACAGCTGCGGCACGCTCTTTAGAACGCCGTCAACCACAGTATCCCTGCCCACAACAAGCACCTTTGTGCCATCGTAATCGGTAAACAGCGATGCACCGCCCACATTGCCTGTAAGCAAAGGCTGTGGCTCAACCACCCATGGGCCATTATATCCATATTCGCCGGTCATCGTATAGGCAACACCTATGGCCTTTTCTCCTGCGACATATGATGAAAACAAGATTCCCATCTCCTTCTCTTCGGTAATGAACAGGAATGGAGCCTCCATTACCGGCGAGAAACATCTTTCGCCATCCACAACATCGCCCGACCAAGCGTTATCATCGGCCGAGAACATTATGTACGCCTCGCCGACTCTACGTCCAAGGTCATCCGAGAAGCGGACAATCTGCACTGTTCCATTACCGTTCTGCTCGCCCTGATGTGTGTATATCATATACGATGCACCAAGATAATCGATACCGAACGTAGGGTGCGCCGCCATTTCGCTCTCCACGAGCAGGCTGCTCTTGCTGTCAATAGTCCTGTAGGGCCCTCTGATGTCATCGGCCACCAAGGCCACGCACGAACGGCGCGCAAACGGGTTGCCATCGGCATCAACTGCAACAACATCAGGGCGTTCGAAAGTTGCCATATAGTAGTACTTGCCGGCAAACCAATGAATCTCGGGCGATGTAATCACAGGTTCTGCTCCAATCCACGAAGCAGTATCCTGATCGAGCACATCGTATGGTCCCACCCAACTGCGCAAGTCGGCACTGACCCACATATGTCCGCCATCGCCAACCATATAATAGCAATCATCCTCGCGCTCGTAGCAGATAAATGGATTCTTGATGTCCATGGTATCTATACAAACAGTATCGAGAGCTATCCCGGCAGGCGGAGCGAAAGTCCATCCGTCATTCAGTACACCACCCTTTTCATTGCCTCCACAGGCAACAAGCATCAATGCAAAAAAAAAGTATATGCCAAAAAACTTTCTCACCTACTGAACCTATTTATTTGTAAAGATATGAATTTTTACGCAAAACAAACATTATTAACATAAAAAAACAAGCAAATAAAACTAAAAAGAGCAAAACCGGAGCAAAAGAGGGTTAAAATTGTTCCAGAACAGCAGTCCGCAATGTACATAATGCCCCACTCGTTTGTTTTAAGTTAGAACAATTAATGAGCATGCATTATGAAAGATTCCACTAAAACCACAACAAGCAAGCAGGTGTCACCGGTACCAAGCAACCGATATCAGCCATCATTCATCGGGCAATATCTAATTTTCCTTTTGTTGTTGCTTATAGCAATATGCAGCGAAGCCTCGGCCCAGGAAAAGAGAATGACCCGCAAGGAGAAAGAGGCTGCCTGGCGCGCCGAGAGACTGCGCAGACGCGAGGCCGAGGAGAGAATGGAGATACACAACGACTCCATACAATATCTGCAGGCTATCGCAGCCCTTAAAAACGGTTCATGGGCATTGGAAGCATCGAACGTAAGCTTCAACAACGGAGCAGACAATTTTGTCACTGAAAGCACCAACTTCATCTCTCTCGATGACGGAACCGCAACAGTACAGACCGCACTGGACAACAGCAACGTCTATTCGCCCAACGGACTGGGCGGCGTAACACTTAGCGGGCGCGTGGGAAGCGAAGAGATGAGAATTGACCGCTACGGCAATGTCTACTACAATTTCACGATATCGGGCAACGAGATTTCGGCAACTGTGAACGTGATGCTTTCGGCCGGAAGCAACCAGGCAACAGCAACCGTCAACCCCAATTACAACAGCAGCAGCCTGTCAATGAGCGGATACATCTACCCTTACAACAATGCAGGAATAATTGAAGGCACAAGCGGCTACTACTGACTGACAAGCGATGACCTCAATGCCAGGCGATGGTACTTGCCACCTCCACATTACCGCCCCTTGGCGCGGCCAATGCCACCGCCGCCACCCCGGCCGATACAACGCCCACCATCGATTTCGCCACCCGGTTTCGGTGGAGGCAACACCCGCCCACCGGGATTTGGCGGACAAGGAGGAACGACACGTCCACCAGGGTTTACGAGATAAAATAATTGTTGGCACAGTCAGTGCCAACAATTATTTTATAGGGGATTGACTAATCTTCATCGTCCAACATAAAGATTTCCTCAACCGGTTTTTCAAAAATATGCGCCATTTTCAACGCCAGCACCGTTGACGGCACGAATTTGCCGCTTTCAATGGCATTTATCGTCTGACGGCTGACGCCAATGGCCTCGGCCAACTGCTGTTGCGTCATGCGCACCTCGGCACGCGCAACCCTAATCCTGTTCTTCATTTTTTGCCTCCTTATTTAAGCGCCACATACGGTAGCGGAAAACAACCATAAAGATAAGCAGCATTGTGAACATATTGTAAACCATCACCGACAGAAAATCCAAGTCATATATAAACAAGGAGCAGATGATCAACACTGCATAATTGACGTAAAGTGCCACAAGCAAAGAACTCAAACGTACCTGACGAACCATTTCGTCTTCGACTTTCTCCTTTGAACAGGTAGCGAGTATTGCGCCTGACACCGTGCCGATGATGGCGATATTGTTCACAAGAGGACCTGTGCCATAATCCGTTACCAAAGCATAAATACCGAACATCACACCTACTGCAAAAATACACCAGCCCCACTTTTGGAAGCCGTGTGGAAAAAGCATTGTCTTCATAATCTTACATTTAATGTTAAACAAACCTGTTATGCATTCGAATACATTGCAAATGTAAAGCATAGTTTACATATAGACAAATGTTTTTGACATTATTTTTAGCAGAATTATAGAAAAAGCAATAAATTTGGCTCAGTAGAAAAAAAGGTGTGGGTAATTATTGGTTTTCTATTCTCTTGATTGCTTTTGCACTTGATTTGTTGTCTTACATTCTTTTTGTACTCTTGCTATCTTTACTTTTTGGTGTCAAAAAGTAACAAAAAACTGGGCAGTCGTGTACGGCATTCGGCGCTTCCTTTGTTCAAGAGTCGCCTTGCGACATCTTTCAGTCGGTGCACACCTCGCCACTCGCTGCTTGTCGCAATGTTTGGGGCGGCAAGAACTCGCTGCGCTCAAACATCATACCGCCTATTTCCAAACATTGCTCGGCTACTCGCTGTGCCTCCCAACGCTGCCCTTCCGCCCTTGGCGGGGAATTACCTTTTCAATGAATAGTCGCATAATTCGCAAACTTCATACGTACAATGGTAATGTCAAAGGAAAACCGGCACTGTGTGAACAACAGTTATTGTTAGCGGCAAATGAGGAAAAAGAATGGGTGATGTCTGAGCGGTGCATTACAACGTTGGTGTTTTTGCGTGAAAAACGAGTTGACACAGCCTTCAATGTGCCGCACTCGCTGTATAACCAACAAGTAAACTTGTGTTACGCTCGTTTGCAACATTGTTCTCCCATTCCCGAATTTGCCGCGTCAAGACAATGACGTCGAGAATAAAGTGACCGAGGGATGTCGCTCGCGACTCGCGAGCAAAACTTTATTCGAATTGTGAACTCTGTGCCGGAACCTTTTGGTTCTTTTCAGTTATGAAAAGAACGTATAGAAAGACTTGAAGAAAATTTAAGTGAA
>JAFZFO010000051.1 GCA_017555845.1 Bacteroidaceae bacterium
GTCAAATCGGCAGGGTTGAAGATGATAACAACGTGCTTAACATCTGGGCAATATGTCTTGATGTTCTTACCGAGCTCATCAGCAATCTTACAGTTGCCAGCGAGAAGATCCTCACGTGTCATACCCTCCTTACGTGGAGCACCACCTGAAGAGATGATATATTTTGCATCCTTGAATGCCTCAGCAACATCAGTTGTTGCAGTGATATTCACATTGTCGAAACCACTCTGACGCATCTCCTCGGCAACACCTTCTGGAGAGAATACATCATAAAGGCAAAGGTTGCTTGTCAAGCCCATCATCAAAGCAGACTGAGCCATGTTAGAACCAATCATACCGGCAGCGCCGACAATAACCAATTTCTCATCTGTTAGAAATTTCATAACTTTAAAATTTTAAAGGTTTATATTAAAAACTGTCTATTTTCAAATTCACAATCCAAGATGTTCAAAGATACGGGCCGTAGCACCGGCGTTGTACAAGACAAGATCCCCGGCAGCCTTTCCGGCCTTTTCAAGCAATGCCCTGTCTGCGACAAAGGCATCCATCTTCTCGGCAAAATCGCAGGTGGCGATAATCTCGAGTCCGCCACCACACGCCTTCAGTTGCTGCACCTCCTGGAACTTACGGTTGTTAGGACCGAAGAACACCGGTATACTATATACTGCAGCCTCAAGTACATTATGGATTCCGACACCAAAGCCACCGCCGACCAGCGCCATCGTACCATAACGGTAAATTGATGAAAGCAGACCATAGCAGTCGACGATAAGGCAATCGGCATTGCGCACCTCGTCAATCGTCGCTGTAGAATAGCGCGCACATACGCCCTCGTATTGGGAAATTATTGACGCGACGCGTGCCTCATTTACCTCATGCGAAGCAATAATGAGCTTCCACTCCTTGTGGGCGTTGAAATATGGCATATACACAGCCTCATCATACCCCCATGAACTACCTACAACAAAAACTTTTCTTTCGCCCTCGACAAAGGCGTCCACAAGAGGCAGCTGACGCGCCTGCTCAAGAATCTTTGCCACGCGGTCAAAACGTGTATCGCCAACAACGGAGACATTCTCCACACCCACAGACTTCAAGAGAGCTTTCGACTCAGTATTCTGCACGAACAGATGGCTGAAGCAGTGCAAGGCCAAGCGATAGCGCCCGCCCCAAGACCTGAAGAAAGCCTGTTCCTTGCGGAAAATCGACGACACACTATATGCCGGAACAGAGCGCTTCTTGAGCTCGAGCAGATAGTTGAGCCAGAACTCATATTTTATAAAGAACGCCATCTTGGGATTGACCATATCAAGGAAACGTTTCACATTGCGCTTTGTATCAAATGGCAGATAGCACACGACATCGGCCTGCTGGTAGTTTTTCGCAGGAACATATCCTGACGGAGAGAAGAAAGTAAGCACCACACGATACTCGGGATGCTCGGCACGTATCTTCTCAATCATGGGACGGCCCTGTTCAAACTCGCCAAGCGACGAAGCATGGAACCATACATATTCTGTCCCCGGCTTCAGCTTTTCCTTGAGCACGGGGAAGATATCGCGATGACCGGCAAGCATCTTTCTGGCCTTTTTATGACCAAGAAGCGCAACCAATCTCACAAAAAGGGCATATATGTATATTCCGAATGTATACATTTGCTTAACCCAATACAGTTATTGCACGACGCAAACGCGCCAATGTCTCCTCTTTGCCGATAAGGCCTGAGATGTGGAACATCTGAGGGCCCTTACCCTCGCCCACCAATGCAAGACGGAACGCATTCATGATATCACCCATGCCGTAGCCCTTGACCTCGATCCACTCATGGACAGCCTTATCCTGGTTCTCGATAGAGAAATCATCGAGAGACTCAAGCAGGTCGGCAAGCTCTGTCATCTTCTGGGCAGAATCCTCTTTCCAACGTTTCTTTGCGGTCTTCTCATCATAAGCCACAGGAGCCTCGAAATAGAAGCTGCTTGCATCCCACAGTTCGTGGACAAAGTTCACACGACCCTTCATCAAAGAGACAATTACCTCAAGATGCTCCAAAGTAGTCTCCACACCATGCTGCTTTACAACATCCATGAAGATTTCAGCAATCTCGCGGTCAGACTTCTGCAAGATATATTCATGGTTGAACCATACCATCTTCTTATAGTCGAAACGTGCGCCGGCCTTGCTGCACTTTGAAAGGTCGAACTTCTTTACCAACTCCTCCAATGACATCATCTCAACATCATCGCCAGGATTCCAGCCAAGCAATGCGAGGAAGTTCACAACAGCCTCGGGCAAGTAATCGCTCTCGCGGAAACCTGTCGATACCGCACCACTCTTTGGGTCATTCCACTCAAGCGGGAACACCGGGAAACCAAGACGGTCACCGTCACGCTTGCTGAGCTTACCATTACCCTCGGGCTTGAGAAGCAACGAGAGGTGTGCGAACTGTGGCATTGTATCCTCCCAACCGAAAGCACGGTAGAGAAGCACGTGAAGAGGCGCCGAAGGCAACCACTCCTCGCCACGGATAACGTGGGTAATCTCCATCAGATGGTCATCCACGATATTTGCAAGATGATATGTAGGGAGTTCATCGGCCGACTTGTAGAGCACCTTGTCATCAAGGATTGATGAGTTGATGGTCACCTCGCCACGGATAATGTCGTTTACTACAACCTTTTCGCCCGGCTCAATCTTGAAACGTACTACATACTGATGGCCCGACTCTATGAGCGCCGCAACCTCCTCGGCAGACATTGCCAAAGAGTTACGCATTGAGAGACGTGTTGCAGCATCATACTGGAAGTTCTCGATCTCGGCACGCTTCGCCTCGAGCTCCTCAGGAGTATCGAATGCAATATACGCCTTGCCGGCATCAAGCAACTGCTTTACATACTGTTTGTATATATCGCGGCGCTCCGACTGGCGATATGGGCCATAGTTTCCGCCAAAAGAGACTCCCTCGTCGAACTTTATGCCCAACCAACGGAATGACTCGAGGATATACTCCTCGGCACCGGGAACAAAACGGTTTGAATCGGTATCCTCAATACGGAGTACCAAATCACCGCCATGCTGTTTGGCAAACAAATAGTTATAAAGGGCTGTTCTCACGCCACCGATATGCAACGGTCCTGTTGGGCTTGGAGCAAAACGGACTCTAACTTTTCTTTCAATCATAGTGTTCAAATATTAAAAAACAAATACCATCGGGCTTTTCGCCGCACTATAAACAAGAACAAACGCAACAAGCCCAATTAACAGTATATTCAGTACAAAAATAGCACAACTTACGCTGTTGGCAAAATAAAATCATAGATTTTTACACACGGACAAATAAAAGCGCTGACAGCGCACACAAGCGGAGTCGAGAGCGTTTTACACCATACCGGACCGTGTTTGCGAGCCACAGGAGCAAAATAAACCGTTTAAATTTGAATTTAGCCGTTTTTTGAATACATTTGTAAAACAAAATCCACAGTATCTGACATGAAAAGTAAAGACAACAGATTCCATAGCGCCATAGACAGGTTGAGACTTTTTACCGGCAAATATGGCAAAAGGACATCGAGAACCATCCTGGTAGCCCTATGCGTAGGACTTATCATATACTTTATGCCAAAGGAAAAGAGCGTCTACTATGACTTCAAGCTCAACGCTCCATGGGCCCACGAACAACTGCGTGCCGAGTTCGACTTCGACGTACCCAAGACACAGGAAGAAATGGCCGCCGAAGCCGACAGCATCAAAGAGCGTCTCATCCCTATATTCCAGAGGGTGGGCCTGCCAAACAATTTCCATGACGCAGCCATTGCCGCGTCATTTGCCAATACCACGGACATGAAGGAGAAGCGCATCTTCTTCGACAAATTGAAAAAGTTCTTTGAGCGCGGCATAATCGATGACAACGACACAGTCTATCTGAACCGACGCGCACACAGCAGGATTCTCACTTACCGTGACAGCACCGACCGCCGACGCCTCGAAAGCAGAGATTTCATAACAATATCCGAAGCACGCAGAGCCTTGCTGGGTTCAATGGCTGACACCACAGGCATGACATCATACATAAAGCCCAACTACAGATGCGACACCCGCGCAAGCCAGCAGGAGCTCAAAAGGCAGATAGATGCCATCAGCCCCGTTTCCAAACACATGAAAGAGGGCGAAAGGATCATCAGCACCGGCGACATCGTAGACAAAGAGACCGAAGCTACGGTAAAGACATATCTTGAGAAAAAGAAAGAGAAGGAAAAGACCAGATCGGCAAACAACAGACAGAACATCCTGATTGGACAGATTATCTTCATCGTCGTATGCATGCTCATCCTGTTGGCATATATAAGCACATACAAGAAAGAGATATCGAACAATGCCAACAAGTTCATATTCACAATATTGTCGGCGACAGTATTCCCCATTCTGGTCGGGATTGTCACATCATACGGTGGGATAAGCATCTTCATCATACCATTTGCCATACTCCCCATTACACTATGCCTGTTCATTGACGATGGCACAGCCTTCGTGACCAGCTGCATCTCATTGGCAATGTGTTCCGTAATGCTTACATCGCCATATGAGTTCATGTTGCTCCAGATTCTTGCAGGCTGCAGTGCCATCCTAAGCCTCAAGGACCTCTCGTCACGAGCACAGATGTTCAAATGTGTGATAATCACATTCATCACATACGCAATCGTATATCTGTGCTACAAGATGATCAGCACTGCCGGATTCTCAAAAATAAGCCTTCTGATGTTTGCCTATTTTGCGATAAGTTCTATACTGACACTGTTGATCTATCCACTGATGCTTGTCATAGAACGCACATTCGGCTTCATCTCAAGCGTAACGCTCATTGAGCTGTCGAACCTGAACAGCAAGTTGCTGCAGAGAATGTCACAAGAAGCACCGGGAACCTTCCAGCACTCAATGCAGGTGGGCAATCTTGCCGCAGAAGCCGCTATTGCAATTGGCGCGAACCCACTCGAGGTGCGCACTGGAGCACTCTACCATGACATCGGCAAGCTCGAGAACCCCGAATACTTCACAGAAAACCTGAATGGAGGCATCAGCCCACACAACAGCCTGACCCCCATCGAAAGTGCGCGTGTCATCATAAAGCATGTTACCGACGGACTTGCCACTGCCGAGCACGAAGGCCTGCCAAAGAAGATAAGAGACTTCATAGCAACCCACCACGGCCTGTCAAAGACAGGATATTTCTACATAACATACAAGAATGAACACCCTAACGAGGAGATCGACGAGTCACTCTTTACATACCCCGGTCCCAAGCCTTCGACAAAGGAGCAGGCCGTACTGATGTTGGCCGACTGCGTAGAAGCCGCATCACACAGCATCAAGGAATATACCGAGGAGAACATCAAAAACCTTGTAGAGAACATCGTTGAAAGCAAGCTGAGGGACGGAGAGCTGTCTATGAGCCCACTGACATTCCAGGATGTGCATATAATCAAAGAGGTGTTCAAGAAGAGGCTTATGGCCATATATCATACAAGAATCAGCTACCCTACTGAGAAAAAGCAGTAACAGCAATCTTCAATAACAAGAACGTTAAAACCCAAGGGAATTAACGTTCTTTTCATTCAGGTACATACATGGACAGCATTCTCGAATATCTCACAAGACACGGGCTTATCAAAGAGCCACTGGCTATTGACAACGGCCGCCTGCGCACCATCATACCCGGAGAACTGATCGACGAGTTTGATGCGGCTCTGCAACACCGCGAATCGTTCCCTTGTGCCGGAGCAATCACGGAATTAGCGGACATCCAATATCATGGATACCTTTCACGGCTTCTAACGGAGCGCATAGAAGAAAAAGGCACGATTATAGAACGCGTATTCACACAATGCGGTCAAAGATGGGATGACACGCTCCTGAAAGTTGCAATACGCAGTTTCGGATTCGGCATCCAGAGCCAGATATTTGATGAATGGGCAAGCATTCTCGACACCCAGGCATTAGGCAAGCACAAGGACAACCCATTGCAGACTGAAGCGATATTCTTTGGACAAGCAGGACTGCTGGACGACGAGAGCATACCATATTATTATAGAGACAACGCTATCAAAAGCAGTTACTACAACGAACTCAAAAGAGAATACCGATTTTTGAGCAATAAGTTCGGACTAAAGAGCATGGACTACAGGATGTGGAACAGCGGTAATTCCACCCCACATCTGCGTATTGCAAGAATAGCGGCCCTCTACCGCCTCGACAGACTTACAATCTCAAACATCACATCCACCAATACACTTACCGACATCTACAGACTGTTCAGCCACTCATTGGATGGCTATTGGCAGAACCACACCTGTTTTGGCGGAACAGAGACAACTGGGAACGGATGCATGCGGCAGAAACAGGTGGATGTCATAATAATAAACTCCATTGTACCCATGCTGTACATTTATGGCAAACGCCGCAAGGAGGAGGGTTTCTGCGGAATGGCCGAGGACCTGTTGCACCAAATTGAGCCGGAAGAGAACGGCATCATAAAGAGATGGCGTGAGCAGGGAATAAAGGCCGAGTGCGCAGCCGATTCACAAGCACTGCTGCAATTGAGCCGCAGCTATTGCAAATGCAAGAACTGCATTGATTGTCCATTCGCCGTCCATTACATCAAAAAGAGACTTGAGGAGAAGTAACCGAAACCATCATACCATATATAATATAAAACAATCA